>NZ_JALPKP010000003.1:0-170075 GCF_051383635.1 Geodermatophilus sp. CPCC 205506
CCATCGAACACCTCCGTGATCACGGGGTGTTGCGACGACCGGTTGAGTCCGCCCTGCGACCCGCGGTCGGTGTGGTGAATGAGCCCGCGGACTCCGTGGCCGTCGACGGCGCGCTGCCACAGCCCCTGCTCGAGGGCGTCGGCAGCCAGGTCGGTGCGCAGCGAGGTCGAGCAGCGCCAGCCGACGATGCGCCGCGAGTAGACGTCCATGACGAAGGCGACGTACACCCAGCCCGACCAGGTCGCGACGTAGGTCAGGTCGGCCACCCACAGCCGGTTGGGCGCCGAGGACCGGAAGACGCGCTGCACCAGGTCATCGGGGCGGGTGTCGACCGTCGGCGCCGGGACGGTGGTCCGCTTGACCTTGCCGCGCACCGCGCCAGCCAGGCCGAGGTCGCGCATCAGCCGCTCGACCTGGCAGCGCGGCACCCGATGGCCCTCGCGCTTCAGGGTCCGCCAGACCTTGCGGACTCCGTAGACGCCGAGGTTCGCCTCGAAGACCCGCCCCATTTCGGGCTAGAGCTGCTCGTCGCGGACCGCCCGATCCGAGAGAGGTCTGGTCCGCGCGGCGTAGTAGGTGCTCGAAGCGATCGCCGCGCCCGCCTCGGTGAGCGCGCGGCAGATCGGCTCGACTCCGAACTCCTGACGATGCTGGTCGATGTAGTCGATCAGCCTGGGATGGCCGGTCGAGCTCGGCTGCGAAGAAAGCCGACGCGCTCTTGAGGATCGCGTTGGCCCGGCGCAGCTCACGGTTCTCCCGCTCCAGCTCGACCAGTCGCGCCCGCTCGTCGGTCGTCAGACCCGGCGCGCTGCCCGCGTCGATGCGGGCCTGCTGCACCCAGTTCCGCAGCGAGTCCGGCACGATCGCCAACTGCTCGCCGACCCGCTTGCACGCGGCGTTGACGCTCAGCTTCTCCGGCCCCTCCACCAGATCGAGCGCGAGGCGGATCGCCCGCTCACGCAGCTCGTCGGGGTACTTCCGCGGTGCCGCCATGACTTCCGTCCTTCGGTGGTTGGAAGCCTCCATCAATCCCGGGGCGGTTCAACCTCAAGCGCACCGAGACAGTCACTCGGCCAAGCGCCATGCTCCCGCTGGATAGGTCTACGGCCCTCAGGTGTTACTGCCCATGGCGGCCCGCCTTGCGCGAGCCGGTCGGCCGGGACGTGTAGAGGCTCTGTTCGGACTACTGCGTGGCCGCGTACTGCACGGACACCGAGGGCATGGGCCGGTATTGGACGGCAGTGTGCTTGGCCTGAATGAGCTGGGACGGCCTTGTGTGACACCGTCCGCCACGTCGGGCTGAGACTTGTGATCTGCTGGTTGGCACGGCGGTGTCGTCCCGAACGGCGACTCCGGGCCACGCATGTCTGTCTGTGAAGACGACGCTGCTCAACTGCCTGTGCGCGGCCATCCCGGCGCGCGAGCGGGTGGTCACCTGCGAAGAGGTGTTCGAGCTCACGGTCACCGGGATCGCTGCACAGAGTGTTAGCCATGTCCCACCGGCCAGATGTGGCTGCTCACCTGCCTGTGCGCGTCCATCCCGGCGCGCGAGCGAGTGGTCGCCTGCGAAGAGGTGTTCGAACTGTCCCGTCCCTCGCCCCAGGTCTACGGCGGTCGCCTTCGGTGCCGGGTCCGGCAGGCGCCCGTTCCCCCGATCTTGGTGAGGGTGCGTGCGCCCTCGTGCATGGACACCGCGCCGCGCACAGGGCAGCGTGCCCGAGGGGATGAGGAGGGGATGTGGCAGAACAGGGACGGCTGACCCGCCGGCGGCAGTCGCGGTGGTCCGGTCGGCTCCCCTTCATCATCAGCATCGCTGCCGTCCTGGTCGCCTGTGGTGGAGACCCGACGACTCCTGGCATCCCGGACTCCTCCGTCCCCGACGCGCTACCCGGCACCCCGGCGGAGGTGGAGGAGGCCCTCTTGACCACCGACGACCTGGGGGAGGGGTGGGTCGACCTCGGTGCGGTGCCGCTCGACGAGCGGGGTTTCGACGGTTGTCCCGAAACGCGGGTGGTCACCTCCGGAGCGGACCCCACCCGGCTGGGGGAGGCGCAGAGCCTCTACGCCGAGGGCGACCCGCCCGTCCCGACGTTCGGCGAGTCCGTCTCCCTGTGGGAGTCACCGGAGGTGGCGACGGAGAGGTTCGCTGCGTTCGCGTCGATGACGTCGGAGTGCCGGTCCTTCGAGCACGAGATGCCCGACGGGAGCACGGCCACGGTGAGGATGCTCTCGCGCGAGGCGCCGCAGTTGGGCGACGAGGCAGTGGGCGTGGTGATGGAGGCCGACCACGACGACGGGCCCACGATCCTGCGGGACACCATGATCGTCCGCATCGGCGACGTGCTGGTGCTGGCCGAGGGCGTCGACCGCTCTGAGGACGATCCCGAGGCCGACCGCCAGCAAGAGCGCTTTGACGAACTGACCCGGCAGGCGGTCGACAAGGCGACCTCGATCCTTTCCGACTGACGGCCCGGGCCCCTCCACGGGTCGTCATGGCGGGGGCACGCGTGGGTCCCGACCTGCTCAGCGACACCGGCTGACAGCAGATCCGCTCTGGCGGGCTCGAGCTCACCGCGTGACCCGTCTTGGGCACGGGGAGGCCCTCGTAGAGGCGCACGACGGGAGCCACCTGGCCGATCGCGCCGCCTGGCGTGACCAATCCATGACCGAAGCGGCGGTGCGCGCCCTGGCAAGACTGGAGGCCCTCTGTCGCCCGCTACTCGTCATCGGGGAGTCTTGCGTCTATGTCGTCATTCCAGTAGGACAGCTCGTACGTTCTGATGATCGCCCACTTACGGAATGCTGCAGACTGGTACAGGCATCCCGCTGCGACAAGTGCGAGGACGAGCGCGGTCAGTCCTGCAAACAGTGGAGAGCTACTCGTGAAGGTCTCCACGAGAGCCATCAAGGCGCCCAGGGCGAGTGGGGGGACCGAGCGACTCAGCATCAGGCCGATGGCTCTCAAGCGCGAGATCTCAGCAGCAGCCTCGTTGTCGTCCGCCTCCAGCGCGGCGAGGAGCGTGAACGGATCCAACTGCAGGAAACGTCGCGGGGTTGCAATGGCGTTGCGTCGAAGAAACTCCTCCTTCGCCTCTACCGACGGTTCGATCGAGCTGAACGGGTTTAATCGATCGATGATGCTACCGAGAGGGCTTGACGCCTGTCCCGTCAAGAACGCCGCGACAGCCAAGGCGGTGAGCAGCAGCAGAGAGGGAAGACCCAGAAGGCTCGGGACTTCGATCCAACCGGCTCGGTGAGATGCGTACGCGAGAGCTGTCAGGTATAGCGATCCTGGTACCGCGTACGCGAGCAAGTCGAAGAGGCCGAGTACTATCGCCATTCCTTGCTCCCAGTGGTCGACCTGACGGGGCGTTGGTGATCCGCTGACCGATGTCGTCTGTGTGGGGTTCCACTTCGACGTGCGACCTGTAGGGGACTGTCCCGAGTCCTGTTGGCTCGTCGGGTAGGCGTCAGGCCGCGGGTAAGAGACTCGCACCTGACGGGGTCAGACGTCCGGGGCGGTAGTTCCGCTCGATCGTCACTCGTCGGCACAGGCGCTTGGTCGACAGCCCCCTCCGTCGATGTCCACAGATTGCCGATGACCCGCTGATCGTTCGCTCCGGCGTCTGATGGCGTGTCAGACCCGTGCCCGGAGGATGCGGCGGAAGTAGATCCCGGCAGCACGTATCGGTCGACGAACCAGGTCGTGCGGCGGGGCTTCATCGGATCGACGAACGGCACCGACGGGGTCGGCCGGCTGTCGCGATCGACCTCGACGAGCGTCAGCTTCCGTCGGCTCACGGTGATCGGCATGACCGTGTAGCCGTCGAACCGCTGCATCGGCTTCCCGTTCCGGGCGGCGGCCGTGTCATGGGCCAGTATCTGGACCTGGTGCCGGAGCGCCCCGCCCGACGGGCGGGTCGCCACGTCGGCCGCATCGCCGATCGTCCAGATCGACTCGTGCCGTCGGGAGCGCAGCGTGTGCGGGTCGATGTCGACGAGGCCAGGGACCGAGTCCGCGGTGAGGCCGGCCTCCGCGATCCAGCGCGGAGCCCGGCCCGATGGTGCGAGACAGTGGGGGTGAAGTCGAGCTCCTCGAGCACCCGTCGGCCCGTCCGCGAGGTGACCGTGATGGCGTGGGTGTCCCAGTCCACCCGCTCGATGCCGGCCTCGCGCAGTACCTCCACCCCGTAGCTGGCGAAGGTGCCGTCGAGGTGTCCTCCGGTGCGGCCGTTGCGGTCGGTCCAGAAGGACCAGCCGGACCTCGAGGTCTGCCAGGACGCCGGTGCGCCGCCAGTGATCGCACGCCATGAGCAGCGGCTTGAGCGCCGTCGAGCCGCAGGAGGCCGGTTCCGGTGGCATGGTGTCCTCCACCAGACCGGGGCAGAGGTCGAGGGTCGAGGGTCGAGGGTCGAGGGTCGAGGAGTGCAGCGTGCGCCCTCCGCGCGTGCGCACGGTCATGGCGCCCGGATCGACGGTCTCGACGCTGTCGCGGACCCAGCCGCACCCGTCGGGGACGACGTCTCCCATCGGGCGCTCCAGATCCGCCGTCGTCGCCTGCCCGCCGGCGACGTGGTTCAGCCGCGGCTTGTACCGGTGCACCGGCTGAGGGGCCACGAGGGTGAGGTCCGAGGCGCCGTTGTGGATCAACCCCGCCGCAAAGGGAGATGCCGGGTTGCCGCCGCCGACGAACAGCACCTCGGATGCTCCACGTCCGCCTCCTGAGCATGGCGGACATGCGGGTGATCTGGCCCCGGCTCTCTACCGGAGGACCATCAGCATCAAGGGTCTTGACGAGAGCTAACGTTGTTAGCCACTCTGTGCGCTAACAACGTTAGCCAGCGCGGAGGAGGAACGTCATGGCCAAGCGACTGATCGCCGACGTCGACATCGCTGCGACACCTGACCAGGTCTGGCGGGTGCTCACCGATCTCGCCGCCTATCCGGCGTGGAATCCGTTCATCGTGCGGGCAGAGGGGGTCGTGGAGCCGGGCCGTCGGCTGACCCTGACCATGCAGCCGGTAGGCGGTCGAGCGGCGACCCTGCACCCCCGGCTCATCGAGGTGGACGTGGGCCGGCAATTGCGGTGGCGCGGCACGGTGGGGATTCCCGGCTTGATGGACGCCGAGCACACCTTCACGCTCGAGCCGCGGGGCAGCGACACCCGGCTGATCCAGCTGGAGGAGTTCCGAGGCGTGCTCGTCCCGTTCCTCGCAGCGTCGCTAGACCGGACGACGCTGCCTGCGTTCGAGGCGATGAACGAGGCGCTCAAGAGCCGGGCGGAGCACGCCACGTCGCGCCGTCGTGGCTGACCCGCTCTCGACCCGCGCGCGCGAGATCGTGGCCGTGGCCCGCGATGTCCTGGAGCGGGAGGGCTCAGACGCGCTGACCATGCGTCGGATCGCCGAGGTCCTGGGGATCCGGGCCCCGTCCCTCTACAAGCACGTACCCGGCAAGGACGCGCTGGAGGTCGCGATCATCATCGCAGGCTTCGAAGAGGCCGCCGAGGCGTTCGAGACGGCCACTGACGGAGCGTCGGAGCCCCTGGCGGCCTTCGTCGGGGCCTATCGCGCCTTCGCCCACGGACACCCGCACCTGTACCGGCTGATGACCGATCGACCCCTCCCTCGCGCGGACCTGCCTCCGGGGCTGGAGGAGCGCACCGCCGCGCCGCTCCAGCGAGCCACGGGCAGCCCCGCCCGGGCTCGCGCGGCGTGGGCCTTCATCCACGGCATGGTCCTGCTCGAGCTGACGGACCGCTTCCCCAAGGACGGGATCACCGAGCAGGCCTGGCAGGCCGGTATCGCCGCGATGCAGCGCCCCGAGTGATGCGCCCCACCTGAGCCGTGCGGTCGCGCAGATGGATCGCTCCTCCATGGAGTACCGGGATGGAGCACAGCGTCGACCCATCGCCGTGGCGCGCCGATCGTCGAGAGAGATGCCCTCGGGATCGTCGCGCTCGTCGCACTGATGACAGGCGTCGTCGATCACCCCGTACCAGTCACATCCACTCCTGGGAGACCGTCGTGGACATCCCGCACTGCCTGGCCGACTTCGGCGACTGGGCCTTCGACCGCCACGCCAACCCGCTCAGCTGGTACATCAGGCCGCTGTTCCTCCTGCCGCTGGCGTGGTTCGCCTACCGACGCAGCGGCTGGGGCATGGCCTGCACCCTCGTCGCGCTGGCATCCAGCATCTTCTGGTTCCCGGCGCCGGCGCAGCCCGATCCGCAGGTCCTGGAGTTCCTCGACTTCGAGCGGAAGTGGCTCACCGGCAACTGGAACGCCCAGAAGACCCTGCTGGCGCTGGTCGCTCCCCTGTCACTCGCCGCCTTTTGTCTCGCGTTCTGGAAGCGGTCCGTCGGGTGGGGGCTGGTCATCCTCAACCTCATGGCCGGCGCCAAGCTGCTGTGAGGCGTCGTCTCCGGGGACGGCACCGGATGGGCGATGACCGCGCCTGCGCTGGTCGGCCTGGTGCTCGGGGACGTCGCCTTCCTATGGGCGCTCCGGCGGCTGCGAGAGCGCCGTCACGGGCACGCCGACCAGCTGACGGTCCGGCCCGTCGTGACATCGCCCGAGTTCGTCGTAATCCCGGGCCGCGTCTCGGCACGCCCTACTCACCGGACAGGAGATCCCCGATGACCATCCAGAACCCTCCTGCGGCCACGACCGTGCCCATCCGCATGAGGCGGCAGTCCTTGGTGCGGGCGAGCGTCTGCACAGGGGTGGCCGCGGTTGCCGGGAACGCCTTCGTCGGCAAGGCGGCGATGGACTGGTTCCGAGGCCTCACAGCTCCGCGCTGGCAGTTGCCGATGCCTGCTCTCGTGGTCGTTGCTGGGCTCTACTACGGGGTCATCGGCTACGTGCTGGCACGGAGCATCGACCGTCGCGACGCCAGGAGCACCGCATGGAGCGTGGCGGTCATCGTCGGCAACGAGGCCTGGAACGGAGCCTTCTTCGGCCGTCGAAGCACTCGTGCCGGCGTCGTCGGACTGTGCGCCTTCATCGTTCCTCTGGTGGCGCTACAGCGATCGGTTGCGGGGGACGCACACTCGCGCCACGCATTGACCCCGTACACGGCCTACGTCGTCATCTACGACCTGCCGTGGGTCTACCGGCTGTGGCGGCTGAATCCCACACGCGTGCGGACACACCTCCCCGGGACCGATGACTGACCAGCGGGGCGCCGAGGCGCAGTCCCGCGGCTCGGTGCGCATGGAGGGCGAGGACCACGTCGGGCAGGACGGCGACCTCCGTGGAGTTCCGCTTCGATGTGTAGCTGCAGCAAGGGTCGATCGCCGGCCGCCGCCTCCCGATGTCAGAACACCCATCCGGCGGGCGCGCGGGGATCGGGGACGTAGGCGCAGTACGTACCGGTGCGGATCGTGCGGTCCAGGTGCTCGCCGAGTTCGAGATGGTGCTCACCGATCCGCGCGATCGCCTGACGGATCGCGCGGGTGACGCCGGCTCGGGCGCGCTCGGACGAGGACGCAGCTCGTCGACCACGGCCACCGAGCCCGAATGCACGGGCGAGCTCGTGCACCAGGAAGTCGCGTTCGGCGTCGGACTGCGCGGCTCGTCCGGCGTCCCCCATCTCGCGCGCCTCGGCGATGTCGTCCTCGATCTCGGTGAGGCGCCGCCGGTAGGCGTCCCTGGCCTGCGCGTCGAGGAGCTCGCCGGCGTCACCGAACGTCGAGTGCGTGACCTCTGCGGCCCGGCCGGTGGCGCCGGGCGCACTCGTGCCGGCCTCCGCGGCGACGAGGTCCAGCACATGGAACTCGTGTCCCGGATGGGCGAGCAGCCGTGCGAGGTACCGCATGCCCTTGAGGTCGCGCACGAGGACCGTCTGCCCGTCGAAGACCACTGACCAGTAGTCGCCCGCGCGACGGAAGACGTTGTCGCTGGCGTCCGACGGCCCGTCCAGGGGAGCCTGGCCGCCGGGGGGGTCCACGAGTGGCGCGGCCGCGATCCTGTCGAGGATCGTCCGGGCTGCTCGGCGCTCCAGGGCGGCCCGGTGCTCGCTTCCGCTGGCGGCGTGTGCCTCGGCCAGGCCCATCCGTGCGCGTGCCGCCTCGTACGGTGCGCCCACTTCGTTCCAGAGTCCTACCGCTTCGGACAAGGACTGCTCGGCCTGGGCCGCATCGCCGTCGGCGAGCTGGACCCTGCCGCGCGCGAGGGCGGCGCTGGCGGTCAAGGCCTTGTTCTGGAAACGGGCGGCGACGAGTTGCAGTTGGTCCGCGGCCGATCGGGCGCGGACGACGTCGCCGGCCGCGATCTCGATCTCGACCTGCGCCTCCAACAGCGGCGCACGCTGCAGGTCGGTGTCCGGTGGGCGCTCTTTCCACGGCACCCGCAGAGGGCGCTCGAGCGCGTCTCGGATGGAGGCGGCCGCGGTGGTCACGTCCCCCCGGCTCAGGCGTACCAGAGCCAGACCCGGTTGGGGATCCCACCCGGCGCGGTGGCTGGCCAGCAGGGCTTCCTCCGCACCCGCGATGTCCCCCTTGTGCAGGCGGATGCGTCCGAGCTCGTTCAGCGGCCACCCGAGCTCGCGTCCCAGGTAGGGGCGTAGTTCCTCGCAGGCCATCAGCGCCTGACCCTCCGCCTCGCTGCACGCCCCCCGGAGCCGGAGGATCTCGGCGCGGTGGACCCGGCAGCGCCCGTGGAGGCTCCCGATGGCACTCCTCTCGCCCCAGCGTTCCATCGCTTCGGTCCACTGCTCGGCCAGGTCGTACTGGGCCAGGCCCTGTAGAGCGCACACCAGTTCGCAGTAGACGACCCCGGTCGAGAGGGGATCGAGGTCCCCGGACACGGCCGTCACCCCGGCCTGGTCGAGCAGCGTCAGACCGCGCCGGACATCGCCGTCCAGGATGAGCAACCGGGCCTGTGCGACCTGTCCGATGGTGGCCGCGGCTGGATCACACGTCGAACCCACCTCGATGGCCTGGCGCGCCCAGCGCCGAGCGTTCGGCAGGTCGCCGGTCAGCATCCGCTCGTACGCGCGGACGACGCCCAGCCACGCGTGCACAGGTGTCGGGCCTCGATCCTCCAGAAGCCCGTCCGCTCGTGCCAACCAGCCACGCACCGGGGCCATGAGGGCGGTGTCGAAGAGCAGGTGCATGGCGACGCGCACGGCGGCTCCCGCGGCCGCGAGATGGTCTCCGGCTTGCAGACCGGCGGCGTGGACCCGCTCCCACGCCTCGATGGTCACATCCAGCTGGCCGGCCGTATAGGCGACCTCGCCGAGCGCCTCGAGATCGGCGGCCTCCAGGAGGCCGTTCGCGTCCGCCTCGATGAACAGGTCGAAGGCCTGCTGCCAGGCGCCTCGGGAAGCTGCCACCCGTGCCCGCTCCACGAGGCCGTGCTCAGCGCCACCGCTCATCGCGCCCCTGCCGTGTCCGACGGCCGCCGTAACCGTGGCGGTTACCGCCGTAACAGTCCTCCTTCCGCATCTCGGGTGGGGACCACGAACCCCCGAATCAGCGAGGCATCCGAGGAGAAGTCATGGAGCGTGCAACCGTCAACGACGTCGAACTCGCCTACGAGGTGGTCGGATCCGGTGAACCCGTGCTGCTCATCAGCCCCGTCCTCGCCGACGGGTTCCTGCCGCTGCTCTCAGAACCGGCGCTCGCCGGCCGCTATCAGCTGATCCGGTACCACAAGCGGGGTTGGGTCAGCAGCACCCACTCGCCGCCGCCGGTGAGCGTGGCGACGCACGCTGCCGACGCCGGGGCGCTCCTGGCGCACTTGGGCGTGCCGCGCGCCCACATAGCCGGCCACTCCAGCGGCGCGGCGGTCGCGGCCCAGCTGGCACTGGACTGCCCGGATCGCGTGCACACGCTGGCCCTGCTGGAGCTGTCGCTGCTCTCCGTGCCCAGCGGCGAGGCCTTCTTCCAGCAGGTCGGCCCCGCGTTCGAGGCGTACGGCAGCGGCGACCACGAGGGAGCGGTGGCCCGGTTCCTGAGTGTCGTGGGCGGCGTCGACTGGGTGACCTGCCGGGCGGTTCTCGACGAGCGGCTACCGGGCGCCGTGGAGCAGGCGGTCAAGGACGCGGACACCTTCTTCGGCGTCGAGCTGCCGGCCCTGGCCGAGTGGGCGTTCAGGTCCGAGGAGGCTGCCGCCATCGATCGCCCCGTCTTGTCGGTGCTCGGCGCGGACACCCAGCCGCTGTGGGTGGAGGTCGCCGGCTTCCTCCGTTCCTCACTCCGGCAGGTCGAGGAGCGCACGATCGACGGCGTCGGCCACCTCCTGCACATCCAGCAATCCCCGCCGGTGGCCAGAGCCATGGCCGACTTCCTGGGCCGCCATCCGATAGCCGGCTGAGGAGGGCCGCGCCGGCCATCCGTCGCCCCCAGCTGCTGGACCCCGTCCAGGCGATCCGGCCCAGCGGGGTGAGCGGCTGTCCTGCCGCTCGGTGACGGCGCGACGGGAACACCCGTTCGCGGGCGCCCTGCCTCTGCGCCGTCCCCTCGACGGTGTCACCGTCGGGCATGCGCACCCGGGGACAGCGGGTGGGGCCGGTGCTCCTGGCGACCGCCCTGGCCCTGTGCGGCTGCAGCGGGGAGGAGTCGGCGGGTGAACCCGTCGCCACGGTCTTGGTGACGGTCGTCCCCGAGCCGGCCGCGCCCGACCCCGCCCCGCCCGACCCGGCCCCGCCCGACCCCGACCCGGCGCCGCCCGACCCGGCGCCGCCCGACCCGGCTCCACCGGACCCGGGCGCGGTCCACCCCGACGCGGGCGAGCCGGAGCAGGCGGCCCCCGTACCGGCCTCGGTCACCTCGTCGCCGATGGCCGTGGCATGTGCCGACGCGGTCGCGGCGCTCACGGATGCGGTCACCGCCTACGAGACCGAGGCGCTGGCCGAGGGCGGGGGTGGCGGCGACCGGGCAGCCACCGCCGCGGAGATGCGCGCGGCGTGGGATCGGGCGTGGGCGGCGGTGTACCGGGTCGGGGCCGGACTGCCCGAGGCAGCGGCGCCGGCCATGGCCGCCGTCACCGCCCTCCACGACGGTCTCGCCACCCGCCCGACGCTGGACGAGAGCGATGCCGATCCCTGGCGGGCTGCCCGGGAGGACCTGCAGGACTGGTGCCAGGCGCAGGGTTGAACGCCCCCGCGCCACGAGGCCCTCAGCGGCCGCGGGCTTCACCTACCGGCACCCGGGGTAGCGCTGGGACACGTTGTTCCGGAAGTCCTGAGACGAGGGAGGGCGCGCGATGACGACCAAGGTGGAGAAGTCGATCCAGGTCGACGTACCGGTGACCACGGCCTACAACCAGTGGACCCAGTTCGAGGACTTCCCGCACTTCATGGGCGGGGTGAAGCAGGTCCGCCAGCTGGACGACCAGCGACTGCACTGGGTCGCCGAGATCGCCGGTGTGAAGCGGGAGTGGGAGGCCGCGATCCTGGAGCAGGTGCCGGACCAGAAGGTCGCCTGGGCCGCCACGAGCGGCGCGACGAACGCGGGTGCGGTCCGGTTCGAGCCCGCCGGGGCGAACTCGACCATCGTCTACCTGCAGTTGGAGTACGAGCCCGAGGGTCTCGTGGAGCAGGTCGGCGACAAGCTCGGCATCGTCGAGCGGCAGGTGAAGTCCGACCTGGAGCGGTTCAAGGCGCTGATCGAGGACCAGGGCTACGCCAGCGGTGCCTGGCGGGGCTCGGTGAACGAGGACCTCGACGTCGGCACGCCCGGGGTCGGTGCCGCCTTCGGCTCGGAGGGCGACAGCGGGAAGGCAGGGGTGTCGGCGAAGGGCGTCATCGCCGGCGCGGCAGCCGTGGCCGGCGTCGCGGCCGCAGGTGTCGCCGCGGCGACGTCCAGGAGCGGCCAGCAGTCCGAGACGGAGCAGGGCGTGGTCCAGCCGCAGGAGGTGGCCGTCGTCCCGCAGCCACCCGACGACGCGGTGCGTGACGACGTGCTGGTCGAGGAGTCGCACCCGGAGGGCTACACCACCGCGCCGTCGACCGAGGGCGTGGAGAAGGGCGTGCGCGACACCGGCGACGACCCGATGATCGGCGGCGGCAGCCGCTGACCACACGCGAGACCTGCGAACTCGGGGCCATCGCCCGCTGATCGCCACGAGTTCGCAGGTCTCGAGGGGGCGACCACGCCGCGGGTCCGCGACTCGGGGTGAGCCCGCGCGCGGGAAGGTGCCAGACTCGGCCGGTGCAGCTGCACAGACTCCTGCTGATCCGCCACGCCAGGGCCGCTGGCGGCCACGTCGATGCGGACCGGCCGCTCACCGAGAAAGGCCGACGGCAGGCCGCGGCGATCGGGACCTGGCTGGCCGAGGCCGGGATGGTGCCCGACACGACGCTCGTGTCTCCGGCCCGTCGGGCGGCGCAGACCTGGGCGCAGGCGAGTGCCGCGCTGGAATCGGGACGGCAGCCGATCGTCGACTCGCGCATCTACGACAACACGGTCGAGGCGCTGCTCGCCGCCGTCCGGGAGACCTCCGAGGACGTGCGGATCCTGGCGGTCGTCGGGCACAACCCGTCGGTCGCGGAACTCGTGAGCACCCTCGACGACGGTCGCGGCGATCCGGTTGCCCGGCGTGCCGTCGAGGCCGGGTTCCCAGCCGGTGGTGTCGCCGTGTTCGACGTCGCCGCGCCGTTCGCCGCGGTCATCGAGGGTTCGGCCACGCTGACCGACTTCCAGGTGCCGGGCGGCTGATCCCCGCACGGCAGCCGCCGGCCACGCGCCAGACCTGCGAAGTCGTGGCCATCGCGCGCTGATCGCCACGAGTTCGCAGGTCTCGAGGGGGCCGCAGAACCACCCCACCCCTCCGGGTGCCCCGGCCGGTCAACCGCGACCGCCCGGCCCACAGCGGATGCGACGGTGGGCTGATGTGCACCCTGACGATCGGTGGACGGACGGTCGACCGCGGCGAGGCCCGCGCGTTCGCCCGGCGGTACCTCACCGAGGGCGTCGGCTGGTCCTACCCCTCCTACGACGGCTTCGACGCCGCGGGAGCGCGGGGACCTCTCGTCGACGGCGACTTCCTGGCGCCGGTCCTGCTCAACGTCCGGCACCTCGCGGTGACCACGTACGAGAACCTGCAGCGGGTGCGGCCGGCGCTCCAGTCGGCGCTCGACGACCTCCCGCCGGACCTGTCCCTGCTGGACGCGCGGCCGGCCGACCACCGCCTGCTCGCCCGCCTGTTCGCGGTGCTCGATGGTCCCGGGGTGGGCGGGGTGAGGGGCACCGTGCTGTCGAAGGTGCTCCACCGGAAGCGGCCGGCGTTCATCCCTCTCTACGACGAGCGGGTCCGCAGCGTCTACCAGGACGGCGTCGACGCCCCCGTGCCCCCGGAGGCCAGGTCCTGGGCGGACTTCTCGATGCTGTTCGCCCAGGCCGTGCGGGCCGACCTCGAGCGGGAGCTCCCGTTCTGGGAGGACCTCACCAGCTTCGCCGCCGGACCGCCGATCACCCCGCTGCGCGCCCTCGACATCGTGGCCTGGTGGGCCGGCGCCGGCCCGATCGACGAGGAGTGACGCGCGCTCAGGTCCCGCAGAACGTCCGGTAGGCGCCGAAGTCCTGCGGGGCCGGGGCGGCGTAGCGCTCCAGGCCCGGCCGCTCGCCGAACGGGTCGGTCACCGCGTCGAGCAGCCGTTCCAGCGGCCCCAGGTCGCCGTCGGTCGCGGCCGCGAGCGCCTCCTCGACGAGGTGGTTGCGGGGGATGTAGGCGGGGTTGACCCGGTCCATCGCATCGGGGTCCGGAAGCAGGGCGCGCCAGCGCTCCAGCCAGGCGTCGAACCCCGCGAGGTCCAGGAACAGGTTGCGGGCCGGGTCGACGTCGCCGCGAGCGGCCGCACCCAGTGCGCGGAAGGACGACGTGTGGTCGACGTGGTCCCGCCGGAGCAGGGCGAGCCACTCGTCGCCCAGCGCCGAGGCCACCGCGTCGTCCAGACCCTCGGGCAGACCGAGCTTCGCGCGCATCCCGGCCGACCAGGCCGCGCCGTACCGACGGCGGAACGCGCCGAGGGACTCCACCGCGAGCGCGACCGCCGTCTCCGGGTCGTCGTCGATGAGCGGGAGGAGGGCCTCGGCGAGCCGGGCGAGGTTCCACTCGGCCACCAGCGGCTGGTTGCCGTACGCGTAGCGCCCGCTCTCGTCGATCGAGCTGTAGACCGTGGCGGGGTCGAACGCCTCCAGGAAGGCACAGGGCCCGTAGTCGATGGTCTCGCCCGAGATGGTCGTGTTGTCGGTGTTCATGACCCCGTGGACGAACCCCACGAGCATCCACCGGGCCACGAGCGAGGCCTGGACGGCGACCACCGCCTCGAACAGCGCCAGGTACGGGCGCTCGGCCGCCGCGGCGCCGGGGTGGTGGCGCGCGATCGCGTGGTCGGCCAGGCGGCGCAGCAGGTCGACGTCGTCGGTCGCCCGGGCGTACTGGAAGGTCCCCACGCGCAGGTGGCTGCCGGCGACCCGGGCGAGCACGGCGCCCGGGAGCAGGGTCTCGCGGCGCACCTGCCGCCCGGTCGCCACGACGGCGAGGGAGCGCGTCGTGGGGACGCCGAGCGCGTGCATCGCCTCGCTGACGACGTACTCGCGCAGCATCGGACCGACCGCGGCGAGGCCGTCCGCACCGCGGGAGAACGGCGTGCGCCCGGAGCCCTTGAGGTGCAGGTCGCGGAGGCGGCCGTCGGCGTCGGCGAGCTCACCGAGCAGGAGGGCGCGGCCGTCGCCGAGCCGCGGGGCGTACCAGCCGAACTGGTGCCCGGCGTAGGCCTGCGCCACCGGGGTGGCCCCCTCGGGAACGAGGTTGCCGACCAACAGCCGCCGGCCCTCGTCGGACCGCAGCCAGCCAGGATCGAGGCCGAGCTCGGTGGCCAGCGGCTCGTTGAGCACCAGCACCTGCGGGTCGGGGGCGGCGTCGGCCTGCCAGGGGAGCGCCAGTTCGGCGAGCTCGCTGGCGAAGCGGTTGCCGAGGGCGATGGTCGGCGGCGGGGCGACGCTCATCCACCGAGGTTACGGGGGAGTTGGCGAGGCGTCAGAAGTCGAGCGGCTCGCCCCGGCCGGGAGGACGTCAGTCGCCGTCTGAACCGCCGTTCTCCCAGAACTGGGATCGCCGTCCAGAGAGGGCCGGTCGCGCTTGTGCGGAGCCGACTCCCCGAGTCGGTACAGCTGATCCCGGCTCGTGAAGTGGGAGGCGATCAACCGTCGACGGTTGTCGATCTCCTCGTCGGTGTAGGCGTTCTCCAGGATCTTTCGGTCGCCAGGCTTGACACGTACGAGGTCGACTTGTCGCTGGTTGGCGAATGACAGGATCTCGCCTGTCGGTTGACCGGTGAGGAACCATCCGTGGCCGAGATTGGCACTCCTGATCTTCTCACCGACCTCGAAGTGGAACTCGCCGATACCCATGACCGGCCCGACCAGCTCGTCCTCGTACTTGTAGGTATGGCCCTCGAACCTGTAGAACAGGCGGACGGGTGCGAGCCTCTCGATGGCCACGGCGGTGGCACCCCACCAGGCCAGGAACAGGCCTTGTGAGTCGTACTGCCTGCCGGACAGGTCGAACGCATCCACGGAGCCGGACAAACGGATCTCCAGCAGGGTCACGGCTTCCAGTCTCGCTCCGCCGTCTCCGCTGGGGACCAGCACGTATTGCCACCAGAGCCCATCGGCCAGCCGGGCCGCCGCCTGGCGCGGTTCGTAGTCGACTATCCAGAACCGCTGTTCTCGCGCATCGCGCAGGGACAACGCAAGAGTGATGGCGGAGCCGGCGAGGACGACAATCGCGACGACGATGATCGTGGTCCTTCTCGTCTCCTCGTCGGTCGAGGTGGAGACGATGGCTGTACCCAGAAGGGTCAGTGCAAGGACGAAGAAGGCGTAAGTGCGATCTCTGAGTTGCACCTCTTTCAGGGAGCGGTTGAGCGCCTGGAGGACCGAGAAGGGGCCGACACCGCTTGACGAAGGTTCGTAACCGGTCATGAGCGTTCCTCGCCGTTGAGGCCGGATCGCAGCGCTCAGCGGTCGATGGGAGACGCGGGCTCGGCTCCTCGACCGAGCAGCTCCATCGGCCGCTCGCGAATGGATCCGTCGAACTCGACGGTCCACCATCCCGGCGACACGTCACGGATGCGTCACCGCAGCGCGCGCCATGGGAACGGATGTCGGCGAGCTGTTGGCGCCCGACGGCGTCGCGGCTCGACCCAACCGACGTTGAGAGCCGCGGACGACTCCCGCGCCTGTAGGTGGCCGGTAGCAGCGAGCCCGGCACTCGCTGAGCCCGCGGTCATCGGGCGGCCCAGTCGGCCCTCCGGCCGCTTCGGCCGGCGACCGCCGAGATCAGCACCAGCTTCACCAGCCAGTCGCCCGCGTGGATCGCGGCCTGCCGCCACGGCACCCTCTCGTGGACGACGGAGCCGGTGAGCAGGACGACGGGGAAGGCGCCCCACAGCGTCAGCCCGAGCGTCACCGCCTCCCGCGTCGTGGTCACCCCGGTCCGCGCGGCGAGGGCCGCCACGGCCGCCGCGACCGTGCCGCTGCGCACCAGCTCGACCGGCAGCACCCAGGCCGGCGTCGAGGGGTCGGCGTAGGCGTCGTCCAGCCGGGCCAGCTCCTTCCCGAACGCCGCGTACCAGGCGCCGCTCGCGGCCACGGCCGCCGCGGATGCGACGCCGACCCTCCGCAGGTCCGTCTCCCGTTGCCTCATGCAGGTCAGACGGCGGGGAGCCGGGGGAGTCATCGGTAGACCGACCCGGGTTGCCGACCTGCCGCGTCGGGTCGATCCTCCGCAGCATGGCAGCAGCCCGTAGATCAGCGCCGTCGGTGGAAGAAGCGCCGCAGTCGACCGCGAAGGTGGACAAGGCCTACTACGAGAAGGAGATCGCCCGGCTGCAGATCGAGCTGGTCAAGCAGCAGGAGTTCATCCGGGCCCGGGGCCTGCGGGTCGTCGTCGTCTTCGAGGGTCGGGACGCGGCGGGCAAGGGCGGGGCGATCCAGCGGATCACCGAGACCCTCAACCCCCGTGCCGCCCGCGTCGTCGCGCTCGCGGCGCCGACCGACCGCGAACGGGGCCAGTGGTACTTCCAGCGCTACGTCGCGCACCTGCCGGCGAAGGGCGAGATGGTCCTGTTCGACCGGTCCTGGTACAACCGCGCCGGCGTCGAGCGGGTCATGGGCTTCTGCACCGAGGCGGAGTACCGCGAGTTCCTCCGCTCGTGCCCGGAGTTCGAGCGGATGCTCGTCCGCAGCGGGATCACGCTGATCAAGTACTGGTTCTCGGTCAGCGACGTCGAGCAGGAGAAGCGCTTCCAGGCCCGGCTCAAGGACCCGACCAAGCGCTGGAAGCTGAGCCCGATGGACCTCGAGGCCCGCAACCGCTGGGTCGACTTCTCCCGCGCCAAGGACGCGATGTTCGCCGCCACGGACATCCCGGAGGCGCCGTGGTGGGTGGTCGAGGCCGAGGTCAAGAAGCGGGCCCGCCTCAACGTCATCAACCACCTGCTCGCCCAGGTCCCCTACGAGGACCTCACCCCCGAGCCGCCGACGCTGCCGCCCCGGCCCCCGGTGCAGGACGACTACGTGCGGCCGCCGAAGGACAGCCAGAACATCATCCCCGACGTCGTGCCCTGACTCCCCGGGCGGAGGAGCGCGCGGCACCCACTCCCTGACCCCGCGGACGACGGCGAAGACTGCCCCATGGCCGCTTCCCGCCCGGGCACCGTCCTGCTCGTCACCCTCCAGGGCGGAGGCAACGTGCCGCCGCAGATGGGACTGGCCCGTCGGCTCACCGGGCGCGGGCACCGCGTCCACGTGCTGAGCGAGCCGAGCGTGGCCGGCGAGGCGCGCGCGGCCGGGTGCGCGTTCACGCCGTGGCCGACCGCTCCCTCCGGCAACGCCGTGGACCGGGACCGCGCGGCGGCCCGAGACTGGGACCTGCGCACCCCCGCGAAGGCCGTGCGGTTCGTGCGGACGGTGGGCGACTTCCTCTTCGGCGCCGCCGGGCTCTTCGCGCGGGACGTGCTGGCCACGCTGGAGGAGGCTCCGGCCGACGTCGTCCTGGTGGACCTGGCGCTGGTGGGGGCACTGGCCGGCGCGGAGCGGTCCGGGCGGCCGACCGCGGCCCTGATGCCGAGCATCTACATGCGGCCGACCCGGGGCCGTCCGGTGCTCGGCAGTGGGTGGCAGCCCGCCCGGGGCCCGCTCGGCCGGCTGCGCGACCGGGCGGCTCCGGCCCTGTTCAGCCGGTTCGTCGACCTCGGCCTGCCGCGGCTCAACGCCGCCCGCGCCGACCTGGGGCTGGCGCCCGTGGACGGCGTCTTCGGCGCCCTGGACCGCTGCGCCCGGGTCCTGGTCATGACCAGCCCGACGTTCGACCCGCCCCCGGACCACCTGCCGGCCAACGTCCGCTACGTGGGCCCGCTCGTCGACGACCCGGCGTGGGCCGGTGCCGGGCCGGTGCCGGTGCCGCCGGGCGACGAGCCGCTGGTCCTGGTCGCGATGAGCTCCACCTACCAGGCGCACCAGGAGGTGCTCGGCCGGGTCGTCCGCGCCCTCGCCGCGCTCCCGGTCCGCGGGCTGCTCACCCTGGGCCCCGGTCTCCGCGCCGAGGAGGTCCGGGGTGCCGGCAACGTCAGCGTCGTCCCCTCCGCACCGCACGCGGTGGTGCTGCGGGAGGCGTCGGCCGTGGTGACCCACGCCGGGCACGGCACCGTGGTCAAGGCCCTGGCCGCCGGTGTGCCGATGGTGTGCCTGCCGCACGGGCGGGACCAGGAGGACAACGCCGCGCGCGTCGTGCGCCGCTGCGCCGGGCTGCGGATCTCCCGGCGGTCGGAGCCGGCCACCATCCGGGACGCCGTGCAGCGGGTCCTGGCCGAACCCCGGTACCGGGAGGGCGCGGGCCGGATGGCCGCCGTCCTCGCCGCGGAGGCCGCCCGTGGGCCGTCGGCCGTCGACGAGGTCGAGGCGCTGCTCCGCGGCGGCCGACGACGGGCGTGATCACGGTCCCGATCGCGCCCGTCCACACGTGCTCGTGAGCGCCCGGCGGGGCTACTCTCGCCGCCACTCACCGGAAGGGGAGCGCTCATGGACGCCGGCGCGGACACGCTCCAGAAGGCGTTGCGGGTCAACCTCGACCCCCGCTGGTACGGGACCATCGCCGAGATCGGCGCCGGCCAGGAGGTCGCCCGCTGGTTCTTCCGGGCCGGCGGCGCGGCGGGCACCGTCGCCAAGACCATGTCGGCCTACGACATGGCGGTCAGCGACGCGGTGTACGGCAAGGCCGACCGGTACGTCTCCAAGGGCCGGCTGCAGGCCATGCTCGACCACGAGTTCCAGCTCAACCTCGACCGGCTCGGCGACGACCGCGGGGACGACACGGCGTTCTTCGCCTTCGCCGACACGGTGGTGGCGCGCAGCTACCGGGGCGGGAACGAGTGCCACGGCTGGATGGGCGTGAAGTTCCAGTCCCACCCCCGCGACGAGCCCAGCCAGGTCGTCCTCCACGTGCGGATGCTCGACGACGAGGCCGCGCTGCAGCAGGAGGCCCTCGGCGTCGTCGGGGTCAACCTCCTGCACGCGGCGTTCTTCCAGCACCACCAGCCCGACGAGCTCGTGGAGAGCCTGCTCGACCGGCTGACCACCGGCCGCATCGAGGTCGACATGATCGAGATGAGGGGGATCGAGTTCCGCGCCGTCGACAACCGGCTGATGGCCCTCAAGCTGGTCCAGCTCGGGCTCAGCGGCGCGGCGATGTTCGGGCCCGACCGGCAGGTGCTGCAGCCGAGCGAGGTGCTGCGGAAGAAGGCGATCCTGGTCGAGCGGGGCAGCTTCCGCCCGCCGACCGTCGTCAACATCGACATGCTCGAGGCGGCCCGAGGGAAGTTCGAGACTGACCCCGCGGTCGCCGGCCGCGACATCCTCCTGCTCACCGAGCTGACCATGGCCAACCTGCGCGCCGGCAGCGACGTCGTCGACCGGCGGGACTTCCTCGCCCGCGCCGACCTGCTGGCCGCCTGCGGGATGACCGTGCTCATCTCCGACTACGTCGCCTACCACCGGCTGGCCGCCTACCTGGCGTGGCGCACCGACGGCCGCATCGGCATGGTCATGGGGGTCCCGAGCCTCGCCGACCTGTTCCACGAGGCCAACCACGCCGCCCTGCCCGGCGGCATCCTCGAGAGCTTCGGCCGGCTGTTCAAGAACGAGCTGAAGCTCTTCGTCTACCCCATGCTGCGCGACGGCGAGGTGGTCACCGTCGACACCCTCGCCGTCGGCGAGGGCCTCCAGCCGCTCTACGACTACCTGTACCGGCGCGGCAGCTTCGTGGGCCTGGACAACTACAAGCCCGACTACCTGCCGATCCTCAGCCGCGACGTGCTCCGGCGGATCCCCACGGACGACGAGACCTGGACGTCGATGGTGCCGTCGGAGGTGTGCGAGGTGATCAAGAAGCGCGGGTTCTTCGGCTACCAGCGCGCCCGCTGAGGACCGGCGGCCCTCGTCAGCGGCGCGGCAGCCCGGCCAGCACGTTGCCGATGCCCGCCGAGTGGGTGTCCTGGCTGTCGAGCTGGCGCACGGTGCGCCAGTGGCCCGGAGCCCAAGCCCGCGACATCAGCCCCTCCGCGGAGAGGGCGATCAGGGCACCGCCCTCGGTCGCGAGCAGTTCCGCCTCGACCCGCTCGTCCTCGCCGCCTGCCGTCCGCACTGTCCACACCGGCATGTCGCGCTCCCCCGGCTCGGGGCGCCGCTGCTTGACGCCCGATCCCGCGTAGCCAACCGGGCACGCCGAGCGAGCGTCAATCGCGGCCGGGCGTGGCATCGCTCTGCGCGACGGAACGAGAGAGATCGGAAACAGGGGGTTGCCCGCTGGGCCGGGACGGCGAGCACTTCTCGGCCGAGCGCGTCGCCCTGGTGCTCGGCGAGCTGCAGCCCAAGCAACTGCGGTACCTCGGCGGCGACCTCGACCGGGTCCAGGTGCGGGCGACCGACGTCGACTGGTCCCACGGCGCCGGAGAGCCCGTGACGGCGCGGGCGGGCGACGTCCTGCTGCTGGCCTGCGGCCGCCGGGTCACCGCCGAGCGGCTGGCCGGGCCGGCGGCCGCGCGGTTCACCGGGTCGGGCGCGTAGCCCGCCGGCTCACTCGCAGCCGACCCCGTCGTCGTCCCGGTCGAACTTCTGGTCCCACCCGGGGTCGCCCGCGCGGATCGGGGCGGCACCCGCCGCCCGGACGGCGTCGCAGTTCGCGTAGGACGGCCCGGGCGCCGGCGCCGGGACGGGGACGACGGGGGCGGGTGCCGGTGCGGGCACGGGCGCGGGAGCCGGCGCGGGCCGCGGCGCCGGAGCCGGGGCCGGCACGACCACCGGAGCCCGCGGCGCCGGGGAGGCAGCCGGGACCGGTGCAGGAGCCGGAGGGGAGGTCGGCGCGGGGAGCTGCGCCACCACACCGCCGGGCAGCGGCTCGTCGGGGCAGGCGCTGAGCACGGTCGCGATGGCGTTCTTCTCGGCCAGCGTCATCCAGAGCCCGTAGCCGACCTTGACCGCCACCTGCCGGGCCACGTAGGCGCAGCGGTAGGAGCGGGCAGGCGGCAGCCAGCTGGCCGCGTCGCCGTCGCCCTTCTGCATGTTGAGCGGGCCGTCGACGGCGAGCAGGTTCAGCGGGTCGTTGGCGAAGGCGGTGCGCCGTCCGCCGTCCCAGCCCTGTGCGCCCTTCTGCCAGGCGTCGGACAGCGCGACGACGTGGTCGACCTGCACGTCGTCGCTCGTGGTCTGTCCCCGCTGGAAGGCGATCGTCCGCCCTGAGTAGGGGTCGGCCAGGGTGCCGGTCAGCACCACGCAGTTGCGGGTGCCCGGCTTGACCGTCTCCCCGGTCAGGTCGCGGGCGAGGACGTCGTTGCGCGTGTCGCAGCCGTTCCGGTCCGTGTCCACCCAGCCGGACCCGAACAGGTCGCGGTCGTACCCGGTCCGCGGTGCCCGGCCCCGCACCTCCACGGCCGCGAGGGCGGCCAGCGCCGACGTCCGCTCCGCACCCGCGACGGCGGCCTGCGCGTCCTGGTCACCGAGCAGGCCGCTCGCGGCGACGCTGGTCGGGGCGCTCGTCGGTGCCGCGACCTCGTCGGTCTCGGTCTGGGCCAGGGCGCGCTCCGCGGCCGCGATCGCCGCCTCGTCCGGGGTGGGGGAGGCGGGGGCGGAGGGAGTCGGCGTGCTCGGCCTCGACGCGGCCGCCGTCGGGACGGTCGGGGGTGCGGTGGCCGCGCCGGCCACCAGCGCGACGACGCCGGCCGCCGCGACCAGGCCGGCCGCCTTCCGGCCGGCGATGAACGCCCAGCGCGCCCGGCCGGTGATGGCCGCCCCCGTGCCCAGCAGCAGCGCCGCCAGGCCGGCCATCAGCACTCCACCGGGGAGACCGCTCGCGGCCAGGCCCCCGACGACGAACAGCAGGACCACCGCGACGGCTGCCCATCGCACGACCCGTACCGGCCGACCGGTCATGGGATCCCCCTCAGGAGCGGAACTGCGGAGTCCGGAAACTACGGGCGCGGCGGGGCCCTCCCGGGGACGTGACCGGGGGCACGCCCGGCGGCGTCCCACCCGCCACACCGGCCACGCCGGGTGCCGGGCGCGGGGGCGGCGCGGAGTCCCCGCGGGCGTGGGACCGTGCTCCGACGCCGGCACACCACCGAGGAGCGGGCCGTGGACGATGCAGCCGTACGGGCAGTGCTGCTCCACTACCTGGAGCGCAGCGCGGCGGGCGACGAGGAGGGGGCGAGCTCGATCTACCACCCCGACGCCGTGCTGGAGTTCCCGCAGTCCGGGGAGCGCTTCGAGGGTGTCGCCACCTTCCTGCCGTGGCGCCGGGAGTACCCCGCGACCTCGATCGAGTACGAACTGGACCGGGTGCGGGGCAGGGGCGACGTCTGGGTCGCCGAGCTGCGCATCCGCTACGACGGCGGTCCCTGGCTGTTCGGGGTCGACGTCCTGGAGTTCCGCGGCGACGAGGTGGTGCGGGAGTCGATCTACGTGGCCGAGGGCTGGGACGCCCCGGAGTGGCGGGCCCGGTGGCGGGCCGCGCCTCCGCCGACCGGGTGACCGCTTGACGTGGGTAACAGTTCGACATGACGGAACTCCTGTCGTGTATCTCTTTGACTGCGGAATCAGCGGCTAACCTCCCTGGAGTGGGCGCAGGAGCGCCCGCCGACGGTGGAGGGACGCACGATGACGACGGTGGACGAGCAGCGGGCGGTCGCCGGGCCGGGGCAGGCGGATGCCGCCGAGGTGATCCGGCAGGCCGAGGGCCTGTTCGACCTGATCGACAGCCACGGCGAGGAGAACGACCGCGAGGGCCGCATCGCCGAGCCGGTCGTCGAGGCGCTCTACCGGATCGGCGCGATCGGCGTGTTCACCCCGCGCGAGCTCGGCGGCCTGGAGATGACCCCGCGGCAGTCGATGGACCTCTTCCGCACCCTCTCGTACGCCGACCCGTCGACCGGTTGGGTGACGATGGCCATGGGCCTGGCCACCGGCCTGGCGGGGGCGTTCTTCGACCGCGCGACGGCCGAGGAGCTGTTCGCCACCCCCCGGCTGGGCATCGCCGGCCAGGGCACCAAGCCGGGTCGCGCCGTCCCCGTGGAGGGCGGCCACCGGATCAGCGGTGACTGGTCCTTCGCGTCGGGGATCAAGCACTCCACGCACCTGCACACCGCAGCGCAGGACACCGAGACCGGCGAGACGCGGTTCTTCATCGTCCCGGTCGAGCAGGTGACCTTCATCGAGAACTGGGACGTCCTGGGGCTGCGCGGCACCGGCAGCATCGACTACACGCTCGAGGACTGCTTCGTCCCGATCGAGTACAGCTACCCGTCGTTGAGCACCGAGCCGGTCACCGGCGGCGACCTCTACCGCATCGGCATCGGCAACTTCGCCAGCATCAACCACGGTGGCTGGGTGCTCGGCGTCGGCCGCCGGCTGCTCGACGAGCTCGCCGCCGTCGTCCGCGCCAAGGCCGGCCGGCCCGGCGCGCAGACCGACACCGCCGCCTTCCACGAGAACTTCGCGAAGGCCGAGGTGGAGCTGCGCGCGGCCAAGGCGCTGCTGTACGAGGTGTGGGAGGACACCGAGCAGGTGCTCGCGCGCGGCCAGGAGATCCCGCTGCGGCTGCACACGCTCAACCGGGTGGCGCTGCACAACGCCACGTTCTCCGTGGCCGGGATCGCCCAGTTCGTCTACACCTCGGCCGGCACCGACGCGCTGCGCCGCGGGACCATCCAGCGGCTGTTCCGCGACGTCCACGGCGGCACGCAGCACGTCTCGTCCTCGCCGCTGATCATGCAGGCGGCCGGGCAGGAGCTGGCCGGGCTCGCCGAGGGCAAGCGGTGGGTCCACTTCTCCCTGAAGTGAGATTCCCCAGCACGGAACTTCCGTGTCAGTCATTGCAGTCACAGGAAACGGTGACGTACGTTACGGCGCCCCCCGGGACCACCGACGTCCCGAACGAACTACCGAGGAGACCGATGAAGCGCTCGAAGGCCGCCTGGGCGGTGGTCACCGCCGCCGTCCTCATGGCCGGCACCGCGTGTGGCGGGTCGGACGACGACGCCTCGAGCAACGCGTCCGGCGCGACGACCGGGGGCGCGGACGGTGGCCCGACCACGCTGACCATGGCCGAGACGCCCGGCAGCCCCTTCGCCTTCGTCAGCTACGGGGTCCAGCGCGGCCACTTCGAGGACGAGGGCATCGACCTGCAGCCGCGGGTCAACCCCGGCGGCGGGACGTCCAGCGTCCCGGCCCTCCTGCAGGGCGACATGGACATCCTGGGGCTGGACTTGGTGTCCACGCTGACCAGCATCGGCGCGGACCTGCCGATCAAGATGGTCGCCGCCGGCAGCGCCACCTCCGAGGACGCCGAGGGCGACTTCGCCGCGGTGCTGGTGCGGGCCGACAGCCCGATCCAGGGCCCCGAGGACCTCGACGGCGTCCGCATGGGCGTCAACGCGCTGCGCAACGTCAACGAGCTCTACATCCGGGAGACCCTGGACGAGCTGGGCAAGCCGCAGGAGGCCATCAGCCCGGTCGAACTGCCCTTCCCCGACATCCTGGCCGCCATCGACCGGGGTGACGTCGACGCCGGCGTGGTCATCGAGCCGTTCGCGACCATCGGCCAGAACCAGGGGCTGCGCGTCGTCGACCGCCCGTGGCACGCGATCGAGCCGGGCCTGCAGATCGGCACGATGGTCATGACCGACGAGACCGTCGCCCGGGTGGGCGAGGACGTCGTGGCGGCCTTCGGCCGGGCCGTGCAGGCCACCGCCGAGGACATCCAGCAGGACCCCGACGCCTTCCGGGAGGCCCTCCCCGGGCTGGTCGAGCTCGACCCGGCGCTGGCGCAGTCGATCAACCTCATCCAGTGGCGCGGCCAGAACGACCGCGAGTCGATCGAGCTGACCGGGGAGCTGATGACGCAGTTCGGCCTGCTGGACGCGGAGATCGACTACGACGAGGTCATCCTCGACGACTGATCACGGACCCCGGTGCGGCAACGGTGCCGCACCGGGGACGCCGTTCTCCCGGGGAGGAGACCCATGACGAGCGGCCTGCCGACCGGCGGCCCGCAACTGGTCGACGTCCCGGCCGAGGACGGCGTCCTGCTCCAGGGCCTGCTGTACCCGCCGCCGGCCCGCCCGGCGGCGGCGCTGCTGCACGTGCACGGCAAGGGCGGCAACTTCTACTCCGGGCCGCCGCGCACCCTGCCGCCGCACATCGCGCCCGACCGGTTCGTCCACCTCGCGCTCAACCTGCGCTGCCACGACCTCGCCTACAGCCGGCTCGGCGACGCGCCCGGCATCGCCACCGGAGCCGAGGCCGCCGACGGGGGCATGTGGGAGCGGCTGGACGACGGCCCGATCGACATCCGCGCCGGCGTGGCCTGGCTGCGCGAGCGGACCGGCCTGCCGGTGGTCGTCGTCGGCCACTCCGCCGGTGGCTACTTCCTCGGGGACTGGGCTCCCGGCCCCGGCGAGGTGGCCGGCCGGGTGTTCCTCTCCCCGCTGACCTCCGTCCGCTTCCCCCTGTCGGCGTGGTTCGCCGACGACGCGGAGCTGGAGCGTGCGCGGGCGCACGCCGAGCGGCTCGTCGAGGCGGGGCAGGGGCACCTGCTGCTCCCGGTGCCGGCCTGGTACTTCGCCATCTCCGCGGCGTCGTTCCTCGAGCGCCTCGCCGAGCGCCCCGGCCGCTGGCTCGAGGGCGTCGAGGCCTCGGCGAGCCCGCTGCTGCTGGCCTGGGGCGGCGCGGAGACCCGGGCCGCCGCGTGGCGCGAGCTCTTCGACCGGATGACCGTCCCCGACCGGAGGTGCGTCGAGCTGCCCGGAGCCGGGCACGAGTACGGCGGCCACGAGGCCGCCCTCGCGCGGGAGATCACCCGATTCGTCGAGGCCCACGTCCGGCCCCGCCCCTGAGATCGCGACCGAGCCGGACCGTCGATACGGTAGCTCGGACGCGACGTCTCCGTCACCGGCTGTAGACCACGGCCGCGGGGAGTCGCACGCAGTGTCGACAGCACGGGGGAACGGAGGTGCTGGTGGACATCCCTGCGATGCGGGCGAGCTTCGCCAAGGCGGCCGCCGCCGGTGACGAGGCGCCCCTCTACTTCTACTCCCACCTGTTCCTGAGCCATCCCGAGGCGCGGAAGCTGTTCCCCGTCTCGATGGCCCACCAGCGCGACCGGCTGTTCCAGGCGCTCGGCGACGTCATGGAGTACGTCGACGACCTCGACCGGCTCGTGCCGATCCTCCAGGAGCTCGGGCGCGACCATCGCAAGTTCGGCACGGTCGCCGCGCACTACCCGGCGGTCGGCGCCAGCCTGATCGCGACGCTCCGGCACTTCGACGACCAGTGGAACCCCGCCCTCGAGCAGAGCTGGGCCGAGGCCTACGGCGTGGTGGCGCAGGTGATGATCGAGGCGGCGGAGGCGGGGGCGGACCAGCCCCCGTGGTGGGAGGCCGACGTGGTCACCCACGAGCGCCGCACGATCGACACGGCGGTCATGTGGCTGCGCCCCCGGCCGGAGTTCCCCTACCGGGCGGGGCAGTCGGTGTCGCTGGAGAGCGACGTCCGGCCGAAGCTGTGGCGCTACTACTCGCCGGCGAACGCCCCGCGCCCCGACGGGCTCATGGAGATCCACGTCCGGGCCTACGACGGCGGCCCGGTGAGCACCGCCCTCGTCCGCCGGGTCGGCCCCGGCGACGTGCTGCGCCTCGGCCCGCCGATGGGGCACATCGCCTTCGACGCGGACTCCGACCGCGACCTGCTGCTGGTCGCCGGCGGCACCGGCCTGGCGCCGCTGAAGGCCGTCGTCGACCACGTCGCCCGGTACGGTCCGGCGCGGCGGGTCGACCTGTACGTCGGCTCCCGCACCGAGGAGCGCATCTACGATCGGGTCGACCTGGAGCGGATGGCGGGGGAGCACCCCTGGCTGACCGTGACGTTCGCCGTCTCCGGGGACGACCTGTCGCCGCTGGAGCAGGGCGACGTCGGTGAGGTCGTCGTGCGGCACGGACCGTGGTCCAGCCGCGACGTGTACGTGGCGGGCCCGGCCGCGATGGTCGAGGACACGACGACGAGGCTGGTGAAGGACGGCGTCCGCCCGGAACGCATCCGCAGCGAGGTGTTCGCCCCGAGCCGGCTGGGACCCAGCCTTGACGGAGAGGTGACCGAATGACCGGCGACGAGTACGGGCAGGCGCGGGCGGGACGGCGGCTGACGCCGGGCGACGTCCGCAACGTGCAGTTCGCCCGCGCCACGATGCTGCGGCCCGGGTACAACGACGTCGAGGTCGACCGCTTCCTCGACCGCATGGCCGAGGAGCTGGCGCAGCTGCACGCCGAGAAGGCCGAGCTGCGCGACGAGGTGCACGTGCTGCGCGACCAGGTGGCCGGGGCGGCCGCGGTGGAGCCGCCCAGCGACCAGGCGGTGCGCATCCTCGCGACCGCCCAGCAGACGGCCGACGGCTACGTCGCCGAGGCCGAGGACTTCAGCCGGCAGATGACCGCCGACGCGCGGGCCCAGTACGAGGAGCAGTTGCGCCGGGCCAAGGAGAGCGCCGGCGAGATCATCCACGCGGCGCAGGAGGCCGCGGCGCGGATGGTCGCCGGCGGCGCGCCGCCGGTGCCGGCCGAGGGCGGCAGTGCCGGCGAGCGCACCACCCAGGAGCTCGAGGACCAGGTCGCCTACCTCAAGGCGTTCGCCCAGGCCTGCCGGGTGCAGCTGCGCGCCTACCTGGAGGCGCTGCTCACCGACGTCGAGAGCGAGTGGGGACGGGCCGACCCGGGGTCGTTGCCGCAGGTCCCGATCCGCGCGTCGTCGCACCGCCCCGAGGTCTCGCGCAACGTCGCCCGCGAGGTGCCGCTCGACGACAGCACCAGCGAGCGACCGGCGGTCACCCCGGGCGAGGGCGCCGAGGTCGCCACCCGCCGCCGGGGGAGCTGAGCCCGGGCCTCCGCCCTCAGGCGGACGGCGTCGGGCGCCCGGGTGCCGGCTCCGTCGGCCAGGGCAGGTCGACGCCGTCCCCCGGCGGCTCGCCGGGCTCGCTCGAGCGGGCCACGCCGACCGCCACGGCCAGCCACAGGACGCCGACCGAGGCGGCGATCGCCCACGCGACCACCGCCCACATCCACCAGTCCATGACCGTCTCCCCCTGAGCCGTGCGGTGCGGAGGACGACGGTCGCGCCGCCACCCCGCTCCGGCAACGCATGCCGGGCCGGGAGCACCCGGACGGGTGGCCCGGGTCACACGGGGTGACGCGGTGTCACCCGATCGGGCGACGCCGCAGGTCACGCTGAGCGACGTCCGGGCGGCCCCCATAGCGTCGATTTCATGATCGCCTCGATGCGCCGCCGCCGCAGCCTGCCGATCGTCCTCGCCGGTCTGGGGGTGGCGGCCGCGGTGGCCGGCTGCGCCGACCGCGGGGAGGGTGAGGCGGCCGCTCCCGCGTCGGGCGAGCCCGCGTCGGCCGGCAGCTCGGCGGCCGCGGAGGAGGACGGCGGCAGCACCCAGGACGAGCTGGCCGCCGCGCTGCTCCCGGCGGAGGCGTTCGGGCCGGACGCCAACGTCGTCACCGTCGACGTGCGGCAGGTGAGCACGTCGGCCACGGGCGGGCTGCCGCCGGACGCGACGGTCACGCCGCCGGAGTGCGGGCAGAGCGTCGGTGCGACGCAGCTGACCCCGGAGGACTTCGGGGCGATCGTGGCCCAGTCGGCCACCGGCCCCGCCGACGTCACCGTCGAGGTGCTGGCCGAGAGCGAACAGCTCGACGGCGAGGCCGCGAGCTTCGACGAGCTGGTCGCGCAGTGCCCCCAGGTGACCGTCAGCGCGCCGGACGGCACCACCGCCACCATCGACTTCACCGACCTCGCGGTGCCGGACCTCGGTGACGCCAGCGACGGCGTCGCGTTCACCACCGCCGTCCGGGCAGCGGACGGAACCGGCCTGACCGTCCCGACGTTCCTGGCCGTGGTCCTCGACGGGCAGCGCATGGTGTACCTGCAGCGGACCGGGACCTCGTCGGCGCCCCTGGACGAGGCGGCCTTCGGCGAGCTGTTCGAGCAGGCCTTCGCGGCCCAGCAGGACGGCTGAGCTCAGCCGGACGCCGGCTGCTCGTCGGCCTCGGTCAGCTGCCACGGCCGGACGACGGTGACCAGGACGGCGATCGCCACGAGCAGCGCGCCGACGACGACCGTGCCCATCGCGGCGGCGTCGTTGCCCAGCACCCCCACCAGCGGGGCGACCGCGGCACCGACGCCGAACTGGACGGCACCCAGCAGCGCCGCGGCCGCGCCCGCCGCCTCGCCGTGCCGTGCCAGCGCGAGGGCCGGGGCGTTGGGCAGCGCCAGACCGCCGGCGAAGAGCACCGCCCACAGCGGCAGCACCACGCCGGCGAGACCGCCGGTGCCGGTGGCGGCCAGCACGAGCAGCACGGCGCCCGCGACCGTCCCGGTCAGCACGCCGGCGACCAGGATCTGCGCGGGTGACCAGCGGCGCAGCGCGACCGGGTTGAGCTGCGTGGCGGCGATCAGCCAGAACGCCCCCGCCCCGAACAGCAGGCCGAACTGCTGCTCGTCGAGGCCGAACTCCCGCTGGAAGACGAACGAGGAGCCGGACACGTAGCTGAACAGCCCGGCCATCGTCAGCCCGGCGACCAGCACGAGCCCGACGTACGTGCGGTCCCGCAGCAGACCCCGGTAGGTCCGCAGCGTGCCGCGCACGCCGTCGCTGCTCCGCCGCTCGACGGGCAGCGTCTCGCGCAGCACGAACGCCCCGACGGCGAGCATCAGCAGCGCGTAGCCGGCCAGCAGCACGAAGATGCCGCGCCAGGAGGTGAACCGCAGGACCTCCCCGCCGATCGTCGGGGCCAGCACCGGAGCTGCCCCGAGCACGAGGAACAGCCGGGAGATCATCGTGGCCGCGGCCCGCCCGGTGAGCAGGTCGCGGACGACGGCCATCGCGATCACCGCGCCGGCCGCGCTCCCCATCCCCTGCAGCACCCGCAGCGCGCCGAGCACGCCCACGTTCGGCGCGACCAGCACCAGCAGCGAGGCCAGGACGTACAGCGCGGTCCCGGCCAGCAGCGGGCGGCGCCGGCCCAGCGCGTCCGACAGTGGCCCGAGCACCAGCTGGCCCAGCGCCAGGCCGACCAGCGTGCCGGTGAGCGTGAGCTGGATCGTCGCCGACGTCGCCCCCAGGTCGGCGGTGATCGTCGGCAGTGCCGGCAGGTACATGTCGATGGTGAGCGGCCCGATGGCGACGAAGGCGCCCAGGACCAGCGTGAACAGCGCCCGCCGGCGGCCGTCCAGGGGAGGGGCGACGGCGGGCGGGCGGACCGGAGAGGTGGTGGTGGCGGTCACGGGGTCCCCCGGCTCGAGACGGTGTCGGATGAGGCCCTCGTCGGCCACGTACGTGCAGGCGAAGTCCGCAGGTGGGTCGTTCATTCCGCCCGGCAGGGTGGTCGGGGTGTCGGTCGGGCCACATCCGGGCCGGGCTCCGCGGCGGACGGGGGGATGCCGGACCGCGCGGTGCGCGACGATGGGCCGCCACCTGCGTCCGACCACGAGGAGACCGACGTGACGATGCCCCCGGGAGCGCAGCACCAGGCCGCGATGGTGGTGCCGATGTTCTTCATCAAGCAGCGGATCACCGTCATGGTCAACCGCTACGAGGTGATCGCGGCCAACCCCGACGGCTCGGAGGCCGACCTGCTCGCCTTCGCCGAGCAGAAGCGGATGAAGCTCAAGGAGGAGGTGGTCTTCTGGGCCGACACCGCGAAGACCCGCCAGGTCTTCTCCTTCAAGGCCCGGCAGCGGCTCGACGTCCACGCCGAGCACGACGTCTTCGACGAGTACGGGCAGCCGCTGGGCACGTTCAGCAAGCAGTTCGGCATGAGCCTGCTGCGCTCGACCTGGAACCTGGACGCCCCGGGGATCTCCGCCGTCGGCCGCGAACGGCGTCCGGCCATCGCCGTCCTGCGCCGGATCTGGGACTTCCTGCCCTTCGTCGGTGACATCTGGGTGCCCTTCGTCTTCCACTTCGACTTCGTCGACACCGCCACCGGCGCGACCGTGCTGGTCAGCGAGCGGCAGAAGGCGATCCGCGACCGCTACACCGTCACCGTCCCGGATCCCCGCCTGGACTTCCGCGTCGCGGCGTCGATGGCCGTGGCCCTGGACGCGCTGCAGAGCCGGTGACCGAAAGCCGCGCGGACAGTTGACCGTGTGATGGCCGTCACCTAGGTTCCGCTTCGGACAACTCGTCCGGAAACCGCACCTGCGTTCGGATGCCGCACGTTCGTCGTCCCGCCGGCGCGCCCGCACCACTGGAGGACCGTTGCGCACTTCGACCAGGGCCCGTGCCACCTCACTCGCCGCCGCGCTCGCGCTGCTGCTCAGCGCCTGTGGCGGGGACTCCGGCGAGGAGGGCGGCGGAGGTGGGGACGGCGGCGCCGAGGCGACCGGTACCCAGACGGTGCAGGTCGGGATCATCCCGGTGAGCGACGTCGCGATCCTCCACCTCGGCCAGGACCAGGGCTTCTTCGCCGAGCGCGGGATCGAGCTGGAGTTCAACCTCGGCCAGGGCGGCGCAGCGCTCGTGCCGGCCGTCGTCACCGGCGAGTACGCCTTCGGGTTCAGCGGGATCGTCTCGATCCTGCAGGCCCGCGAGCAGGGCCTCCCGGTCACCGCGATCGCGCCGACGTCCTGGAGCAACGGGCAGGAGGGCCAGCACATCAACGCCCTCATGGCCAGCGACCCGGCGATCCAGGACGCCGGGGACCTCGAGGGCCGGACGGTCGCGCTCAACATCCTCAACAGCCAGGTCGAGACCCTCGCCCGCAACTCGATCGAGGTCGCCGGCGGCAACCCCGACAACGTCAACTTCGTCGAGATGTCGCTGCCCGACGCGGTCACCGCGCTCGGCAGCGGCCAGATCCAGTCCTTCGTGTGCGGCGAGCCGTTCTGCACGCTGGCCATGGACGGCGGCGCCCGGGTCATCGCCGACAACTGGCTGGACCTCGTGCCCGACGGGATCGGCCTCTCCGGCGTCTACTTCTCGACCACCGACCAGATCGAGGCCGACCCGGAGCTGTTCGAGGGCATCCAGGCCGCGATCCTGGAGTCGCTGGACTACGCGGCCGCGAACCCCGACCAGTGGCGCGCGCAGATCCCCGAGTACACCGAGATCGACCCGGGACTGGTGGGGCGGCTGACCATGCCGCTGTTCAAGTCCGAGCTGGAGCCCGAGGAGTACGAGGCCGCGCCGCAGAAGGCGCTCGAGTACGGCATCCTCGACGAGGACGTGCCCTCGGTCGAGGAGTTCTTCTGGCAGCCGGAGAACTGACCGGTACTTGACGATTGCAGTTCCGGGGGCGCGACGGGTGCCGCAACGGGGGGATTCGCCCTAGATTGCGCGCCAGCGGGGGCGGTCGTGAGCAGACCCGTCGAGCGCGGGCCCGGCCGCACCCGCGGGGTGGGCAGAGACGATGCTCGACGCGACCGACCGCAGGACCGCGGGACGCCGATGGGCCGCGGGCTGCGGCGCGGTCGTGCTGCTCGCGGCGTGCACCTCGTCCCCGGAGGAGCGGGCCGAGCAGGCCGGTCCCGCCGCCGACTGCAGCACGGTGGAGCGGGCCGCGCCCGCCCCGGACCGGCCGGTGGTCACCCTGGACTTCCGGCTGGACGACGACCGGCGCACCGTGACAGGGACCGAGACCGTCGTCTTCACCCCCGACCTGGCGGTCGAGGAGATGTGGTTCCGGCTCATCCCCAACGCGCCGCAGTCGGCGGGCCACGAGTTGCGGGTCGACGCGGCGCGCGGGGACGACGTGGCCGGCGGCCGGCACGTCGCCGCCGAGGCCGCGCCCGGCACCCCCGGCGGGCTCTACCGGGTCGACCTGCGGTCGCCGGTCGCAGCCGGGGAGACCGTCGAGATCGAGCTGGACTTCACCCTGCGGCTGACCACCGGGCGCACCCCGGCCGGCTTCGACCGGCTCGGCTCCCGCGACGACGTCACCTGGTGGGCCGGCGGCTATCCCGTCCTGACCTGGGAGCCCGGGCACGGCTGGGCGGAGGACCCGTTCAGCGAGATCAGCGGGGAGACGACCGCGACCGCGGTGGCCGACACGACGATCACCGTGTCGGCACCCGAGGAGCTCACCGTGCTCATGACCGGCGACCAGGAACCCCCGCAACCGGCCCCGGGCGGCCGCCGGGTGTGGGAGTCGCACGAGCCCGTCGCGCGGGACGTCAACGTGACGGCCGGTGAGTTCGAGACCGCCGAGGTGCAGGCGGGTGACACGACGGTCACCGCGGGCGTGCTGCCGGGGGCGGACGACTCCGCGGAGGATCTGGCCGAGGACACCGCCGCGGCGATCGCCCTGCTGGAGGAGCGCTTCGGCCCGTTCCCGTACCCGACCCTCACCGTGCCGCTGGTGGCGGACGACGGCGGCGGCGAGGAGTACGGCTCGTCGATCCTGCTGGGCAGCGACGGCTTCGGCCTGGTCCTCCACGAGGTCGCCCACATGTGGTTCTACGGGCTGGTCGGCAACTCCCAGTTCCGCGACCCATGGCTGGACGAGGCGTTCGCGTCCTTCGCCGAGTCCGTCGCCGACGACGGCCACGACGGCCACGACGGGGACGACCTGGACCGGGGCGGTCCGGTGGCCGGCACGATGGCCGAGTTCAGCGACCAGGACGACTACGAGAACCGCGTGTACTCCAAGGGCTCGGCGGCGCTGCACGCGGCCCGGGAGGCGGCCGGCGAAGAGGCCTTCGACGAGGCGATCCGCTGCTACGTCGAGACCCAGGCGTGGACGATCGCCCGCCCCGAGGACGTCGCCCGCGCCCTGGCCGACCTCGAGCCGGCCATCGACGTGCTCGTCGAGGCCGGCGCGCTCGACCGGCAGGACGTCGAGGCCGCCGCCGAGTGACCGGTCTTCCGCCTGACCGAACGCGCGGTGACGGCGGGGGCCCGGCGTGCCCAGACTCGGGGGCCGGATCCCGAGAGAGGCCGACGACGATGACGCTGACCCCCGCACCCGACCAGGGCACCGCGGTCCAGGCCGAGCTCAGCTACCTCGCCGAGGGGTCGACCGTGCTGCGCCGGTTCACCGCCCCCGGCCACAGCGTGAACACCGGGCGGTACGAGACGCACGTCGTCCCGATCCGCAACGGCCGTCCGGTGCAGGACCGCTTCACGGTCGCGGAGAACGGCTTCCGCATCGCCCGGCACGAGAGCGCGGTCCGGGACTTCACCGACAAGCCCGAGGTGGACGACGTGTACGTCCCCGAGGTGCTCGACTTCGTGAAGGAGCAGCTCGGCGCGGACCGGGTGGTCTCCCGCGGCTGGGTGTTGCGCCGGTCGGCCGCCCCCGGGGAGAACGCCTCCCAGCCGCAGGCCGGCCTGGTGCACATCGACTACGCGCCCGAGGGGGCCGCCGAGATGGCGGCCGCGGTCTACGCCGAGCACTGCCCCGACGGCCCGGGCTTCCGGCGGGCCGTGGCGACGAGCACCTGGCGGGTCTTCAGCCCGCCGCCCCAGGACTGGCCGCTGGCCCTCTGCGACTTCCGCAGCGTCGCGCCCGGGGACGGCCTGCCCAACACCCTCTACTTCGTCGACCGCGTCCCCGACGACCCGTTCGGCCCGGTCGACGGGCTGACGCGGGTCACCAGCGGTTCGGAGTTCCACCACGACCCGGCGCACGAGTGGTGGTACTTCCCGGACATGACCCGCGACGAGGTGCTCTTCTTCGTCTTCCACGACTCCGACCACGAGCGTGCCTGGCGGGTGCCGCACTCGGCGTTCCGGGACCCGACCGCGCAGGCCACCGTCCCGCGGCACAGCATCGAGGTCCGCACCTTCGCCTTCTTCGAGTAGACGGCTCAGGTCGCGACCGGCACCGGCGCCGACAGGTCCAGCGGCGGGGTGTGCGGGTAGCGGACGGTGAACCGGCCCGCCTCCCGGTCCGCCCCCCGGTGGCCGCTGTACGCCGGGGCCGGCCCCACCGGGCGCCCCGCCGGGAGCACACTGCGGTGGTCCAGGTAGTCGAAGACCGCCAGCGGCCGCGGCGCGATCCCCAGCCCGCGCAGGGAGTCGGCCACCGGGTGGTCGCCCAGCCGCAGCTCGCCGGCGTCGGCCCCGAACGCCACCCGCAGCCGCCCGGCCATCGGCACGACCGTCTCCAGCAGCTGCCCGCCCAGCGTCGTGTACATCGCCGCCGGACGGCGGTCGGTCACCACCGGCCCGCGGCCGCGCACGGCCAGCTCGAGCACCGTCGTCCCGCCCTCGGCGAGGGTGACCCGGCGGACCGGCCGCTCCTCGGCGAAGTCCATGTCCGCGACGAACTTGGGAAAGCCCCACAGGGCGGCCCCGGCGTCCCGCGCCTCCCGTGTCGTCACCGGGAGGTGCAGCACGAACATCGACAACCGGCGCCGCAGCACCGGCAGCAGCCGTGGCGCCGGCCCACGGGTGACCACGACGCCGACCGACACCTCCCCGTACGGGGCCAGCAGGCCGGCGGGGCTGTCGGCGGTCGTCACCGCGCGGTAGCGGAAGGCGGCCACCGAGACCAGGGCGCGGCCGTCGGTCCAGCGGGCCGGCCGCAGGTCGCTCGCCGGCAGCGCGGCCGCGACGGCGTCGTAGGACGCCGGGTGCACCGCCGCGAAGCAGGAGGAGTCGGAGTAGCGCAGCGGCAACCGCAGTGAGCGGTCCCCGACGCGCACCTGCGGCGTCGGCCCGTCCCAGTCGTCGGGCTCGTCCCGGTGGGTCACGGCGACCTCCCTCGCGCGGCTGCCCCCAGGCTCCCGCGGCCGGGGTGCCGCGGTCGAGGGGGCTACGCCCGCGTCGGGGCTGCGGCGACGCCGGCGGCCACCTGCACCAGCCGGCCGTCCTGTCGCAGCGGCGCCGACACGGGGGCCGCCCGGCTGGAACCCGGGACGACCGGCACTCACCCGTCAGGGGGGAACCGGGTGAACAGTCCGCCGAGGATGGGTGACGTCGCTCGAGGGAGCCCCCGCGGCGGCCGATCGTGGGGACGTGGACGTCTCCGGCGCTCTCCTGCTGCTCCTCGCCGCCGCCACCGCCGCGGCGGCCGGTCTCCTCATGACCGGCGGCTCGACCCGCGAGCGGTCGGCGACGGCGGGGCTGGTCGTCGCCTGGGTCGCGGTGGCCGCCGCGGCCACGGGGGCGGCGTCGCTCAGCTCCGGAGCGGTCTCGGTGCGCGGGCTCGCTCCGTTCGGGCTCGCCGTGGTGGCCGTCGTCCTGCCCCTGGCCGCAGCGGCCGCGTGGGGGCGTGCCCGGCCGCACGCCCAGGGACGGCGGGTCCGCGCCCCGGGGCACTGACGACCCGCCACGTGCCCCTTCCGGGGGGAGCCGGCCGGTCCGGGCGACGGCTGGGGTTGAGGGCCGCCGCGGGGCGGCCGATGCCTTGGACGTGGTCGAGGAGCACCGCGCCCGACGGCGGGCCCGCACCCGGCAGATGACCGACCGGTCGCTGCGGTGGGTGCGGATCGCCGCTGCCCTTCTCGGGATCACCTACGTCGCCTCGGTGGTGGCCCTGGCGCTCGGCGCCACCGGTCCGCTGGCCGTGCTGGCCGGCAGCGGCAAGCTGCTGTTCCTCGCGGGCGTGGCCGTGCTGCTGGCCAGCCGCGCGGTGGTCCGGACCGCCGATCGCGCCGCCTGGCTGTGCTTCGCCGGCGCGGTCGCCTCCTATCTGGCCGGTTCCCTCCTGCACGAGGTGCTCTACGCCGACCGGGCGGCGGTGCCGCGCCCGTCGTGGGCCGACCTCGGTTGGATGGGCCTCTACCCGCTGGCCTACGCGGGGCTGTTCCTCCTGCTGCGCGCGCGGATCCGCCGGCTCACCTCGAGCATGTGGCTCGACGGCGTGGTGAGCGGGCTCACCGCGGCCGCCGTCGGCTCCGCGCTCGCCCTCGGCGCGCTGCTGCGCGCGGCCGACGGCCCCGCCGGCGCGGTCGTCACCGCGGCCGCCTACCCGGTGGCCGACCTGCTCCTGCTGGTGCTCATCGGCGGCGCGCTCACCGTCATCGGCCGTGGCGCCGGCGGGGTGTGGTGGTGGGTGGCCGGGGGGATGGTGCTGTTCGTCGTCACCGACACCGTGTACGCCTTCCAGGTCGTCCACGAGACCTTCGTCCCGGGCGGCGTCCTGGACGTCGGCTGGGGCCTGGCCTTCGCCTGCTTCGGCCTGGCCGCCTGCCAGCGTCCCCGCGCCGGCGGGACCAGCCGGCTGGAGGGCCTCGGCGCGCTCGCCGTCCCGGTGGTCTGCGCGCTGACCGCGCTGCTGCTGCTGTTCGCCGGCTACCTCGACGACGACGACGACCCGCTGGCCGGCTTCCTCGCCCTCGTCGCCGTGCTGGCCGCGCTGGCCCGCACCGCCCTGACCTTCCGCGACGTCCGGGCGCTGGCCGACAGTCGCCGGCAGGCGCGCACCGACGACCTCACCGGACTGCCCAACCGGCGGCACGTGTTCGAGGCGCTCGCGGCCGCCGACGTCGAGCTGGCGCGCGGTGGCTCGACCGCGGTGCTGGTCATCGACCTCGACCGGTTCAAGGAGATCAACGACTCGCTGGGGCACGACGTCGGGGACGCGCTGCTCCGGCAGGTGGCTCCGCGGCTGGTGGCGCAGCTGCGCGACGGGGACCTGCTGGCCCGCCTCGGCGGCGACGAGTTCGTCGTCCTCACCGCCGGTCTGGACGAGACCGCCGCGCTCGCCCTCGCCGAGCGGCTGTGCGCGGCCCTGCAGCGGCCGTTCCGGCTCTCCGGGATGGCGCTGAGCGTCGACGCCAGCATCGGCATCGCGCTCGGGCCGCAGCACTCCCGGTCGGCCGAGGAGCTGCTGCAGATGGCCGACCTGGCCATGTACTGCGCCAAGGCCGGCCGCCGGGGCGCCGCCGTGTACGACGAGGCGCGGGACGGCTCGGGCCGGCACCGGATCGAGGCGGTCGAGCAGCTGCGCGCGGCCATCGGCGGCGGACAGCTGGTGCTGCACCACCAGCCCAAGCTGACGCTGGCCACCGGCCGCGTCGAGGGGGTCGAGGCGCTGGTCCGCTGGCAGCACCCCACCCGCGGGCTGCTGTGCCCGGACGCCTTCATCGAGCTCGCCGAGTCCGCCGGGCTCATGTCGGCCCTGACGAGGGCGGTCGTCGACCTGGCCCTGGCCCAGCGCAGGGCGTGGGCCGACGCGGGCCGGGAGCTGACGGTGGCGGTGAACGTCAGCCCGTCCGACCTGGTCGACGAGCGCTTCCCCGACGAGGTGGCCGAGCTGCTGGCACACCACGGGGTGCCGGCGCCGGCGCTGACCCTCGAGGTGACCGAGAGCCTGCTCATGGAGGACCGCGAGCGCGCCGTCCGCGTGCTGGCCCGGCTGCGCGCCTCGGGCATCGGCGTCGCCATCGACGACTACGGCACCGGCTACTCGAGCCTGGCCTACCTGGCGGCGCTCCCGGTGACCGAGCTCAAGCTGGACCGGACGTTCGTCGGCGCGCTCACCGGCAGCCCCCGGTCGGCCGCGATCGTCACCTCCACCCTGCAGCTGGCCCACGCGCTCGACCTGACGCTGGTCGCCGAGGGGGCGGAGGACCAGGGGACCGTCGACGCGCTGGCCGCCCTCGGCTGCGACGTCGTCCAGGGCTACCACCTGAGCCGCCCGCTGCCGGCCGACCGGCTGACGGAGTGGATGGCCGACCGGGAGACCGCCGCCGACCTCGTGGGGTGAGCTCAGCCCGGGATCGGGAACACCAGCAGGGAGCTGGACGCCGTCGCCACGGTCGTGCCCGCGGCGTCGCGCACCTCGCCCTCGGCGAAGGCGACCCGCCGGCCCGGCTTCACCACCGTGCCGATCGCGGTGAGCGGCCCGCTGCCGGCGTGCACCGCCCGCAGGTAGCTCACCTTGAGCTCGATCGAGGTGTACGCCAGCCCGCGGGGGAGCGTGGAGTGCACCGCGCAGCCGGCCACGGTGTCGAGCAGCGTGCAGACCAGCCCGCCGTGGACGACACCGATCGGGTTGTAGACCGACTCGTCGACCGCGCAGCTGAACTCCACCCTGCCCTCCTCGACCGCGATCAGGTCCATCTGCATCAGCGGCACGATCGGCGGGGGCGGGAGGACGCCGTCACGCAGCGCCTGCAGCGTCTCCAGCCCGGAGCGCTCCAGCCCGCCGGCGGCGGCGATCATCGGGTCGTACCAGGTCACGGTGCGGGAGCGGGGCTCGCCCCACTCGGCCGGCGCGGTCGGGACGTCGGTCTGCTCGGTCGTCACCCGGCTAGGTTCGCACACCGAACTCAGCAGCGTCCACCCGGGGGCCCTCGAGGGGCCGAAGTGGCCACCTCGGCCTCTCCGGGGTCCGCCGGAGACGCCGCGGGCGGGGACCCCGATGGGGATCCCCGCCCGCGGCCGGCCCTCCTGCGCGGGGCAGGAGGACCCCTTCGTCAGCTCTTCGGCCGGGCGCCGGCGCGGAGGGCGCCGAGCAGGTCGTGGTTGAGCCGGGAGATGGTCTCCATGGAGATGCCCTTCGGGCAGGCCGCCGAGCACTCGCCGATGTTCGTGCAGCCGCCGAAGCCCTCACGGTCCTGCTGGGCGACCATGTTGACCACGCGGTCGTTGCGCTCGGGCTGGCCCTGCGGCATCAGGCCGAGGTGGGTGACCTTCGCCGAGGTGAACAGCATCGACGACGCGTTCGGGCAGGCGGCCACGCACGCGCCGCAGCCGATGCAGGTCGCCGCGTCGAACGCCGCGTCGGAGTCGTTCTTCGGGACCAGGATCGAGTGGGCCTCCGGCGCGGTGCCGGTCGGGGCGCTGATGTAGCCGCCGGACTGGATGATCCGGTCGAAGGCGCTGCGGTCGACCGAGAGGTCCTTGATCACCGGGAAGGCCGAGGCACGCCACGGCTCGATGTCGATGACGTCGCCGTCCCGGAACTTGCGCATGTGCAGCTGGCACGTGGTCGTGGGCCCGTTGGAGATGCCCCGGCCGTGCGCAGTCCCGTTGATCATCAGGCCGCAGCTGCCGCAGATGCCCTCGCGGCAGTCGTGGTCGAAGACCACCGGCTCGTCGCCGGCGAGGATCAGCTGTTCGTTGAGGACGTCGAGCATCTCCAGGAACGACATGTCCGGCGAGATGTCGGCGACCTTGTAGGTCACCATCTTGCCCTTGACCGTCGGGCCCTTCTGCCGCCAGACCCGCAGGGTCAGGGTCATGCCCCGCTTCTCGCCGGGCGCACCCCCGCCGACGGTGCGGATGGCGCCCTCTTCCGTGACTGTCACTTGTAGCTCCGCTGGGCGAGGTGGACGTACTCGTACTCGAGGTCTTCGCGGTGCAGCACCGGGGGAGCGCCCTCGGGCGTCCACTCCCAGGCGGCGACGTAGGCGAAGTTCTCGTCGTCGCGCAGCGCCTCGCCCTCGGGGGTCTGGCTCTCCGCGCGGAAGTGCCCGCCGCAGCTCTCGTTGCGGTGCAGCGCGTCGACGCACATGAGCTCGGCGAGCTCGATGAAGTCGGCCACCCGGCCGGCGTGCTCCAGCGTCGGGTTCATCGACGTCCAGTCGCCGGAGACCTTGACGTTGGTCCAGAACTCCTGGCGGATCTCCGGGATGCGGTCCAGCGCCTTGCGCAGGCTCTCCTCGGAGCGCTCCATCCCGCAGAGGTCCCACATCAGCTTGCCGAGCTCGCGGTGGAAGGACGCCGGCGTGCGGTTGCCGTTGATGTCGAGCAACCGGCGGACCTGCTCCTGCACGCCGCGCAGCGCCTCGGCCGCCGCCGGGTGGCTGTCGTCGATCCGCTCGAACGGGGCGTCGGCGAGGTAGTCGGTGATCGTCGCCGGCAGGACGAAGTAGCCGTCGGCCAGGCCCTGCATGAGGGCGCTGGCGCCGAGCCGGTTGGCGCCGTGGTCGGAGAAGTTCGCCTCGCCGATGACGAACATGCCGGGGATCGTCGACTGCAGGTCGTAGTCGACCCACAGGCCGCCCATCGTGTAGTGCACCGCGGGGTAGATCCGCATGGGCGTCTCGTAGGGGTCCTCGCCCGTGATCTGGGCGTACATGTCGAACAGGTTCCCGTACTTGGCCTCGATCGCCGGGCGGCCGAGCCGCTGCATGGCGTCGGAGAAGTCCAGGTACACGCCGAGGCCGCCGGGCCCGACACCGCGGCCCTCGTCGCAGACGTTCTTCGCCTGGCGGGAGGCGATGTCGCGCGGCACGAGGTTGCCGAACGCGGGGTAGATGCGCTCGAGGTAGTAGTCGCGCTCGCCCTCGGGGATGTCGCGAGGGTTGCGGCTGTCACCGCGCTCCTTGGGCACCCACACGCGGCCGTCGTTGCGCAGCGACTCGCTCATCAGCGTGAGCTTGGACTGGTAGTCGCCCTTCACCGGGATGCACGTCGGGTGGATCTGCGTGTAGCAGGGGTTGGCGAAGTACGCGCCCTTCTTGTGGGCCCGCCAGATCGCCGTGGCGTTGGAGCCCTTGGCGTTGGTGGACAGGTAGAAGACGTTGCCGTACCCGCCGGTGGCCAGGACGACGGCGTCGGCCATGTGCGTGCTGACCTCGCCGTTGACCAGGTTGCGGGCGACGATGCCCCGGGCCCGGCCGTCGACGACGATCAGGTCGAGCATCTCGTGCCGGGCGTACTGCTCCACGCTGCCGGCCGCCATCTGCCGCTCCAGGGCCTGGTAGGCGCCGTAGAGCAGCTGCTGGCCGGTCTGGCCGCGGGCGTAGAAGGTGCGCGACACCTGCGCGCCACCGAAGGAGCGGTTGTCCAGCAGGCCGCCGTACTCGCGGGCGAACGGGACGCCCTGGGCCACGCACTGGTCGATGATGTTGACGCTGACCTCGGCGAGCCGGTGCACGTTGTTCTCGCGGGAGCGGAAGTCGCCGCCCTTGACCGTGTCGTAGAACAGCCGGTGCACGCTGTCGCCGTCGTTGCGGTAGTTCTTCGCGGCGTTGATCCCGCCCTGGGCGGCGACGCTGTGCGCCCGGCGCGGGCTGTCCTGGTACCAGAACGACTTGACCTTGTAGCCGGCCTCGCCGAGCGTCGCGGCAGCAGCGCCGCCGGCCAGGCCGGTGCCGACGACGATGACCGTCATCTTCCGGCGGTTGGCCGGGTTGACCAGGCGGCCACGGAAGCGGCGGGTGCTCCACCGCTCGCCGATCGGCACGTCCATCGGCGCCTTGGTGTCGGCGATCGGGTCGCCGACGGTGAACAGATCGAGGGGCATCGCGGAGCTCCTTAGTCGATGAGCCCAGAGAGGACGGAGAAGGGCACGAGCAGGAAGCCGCCGATCAGGACCACCGAGAAGCCCAGGGCGAAGAGGCTGACGGTGCGCTCCCGGCGCTTGTTGCTCTGCCCCAGCGTCTGCGTGGCGCTCCAGATGCCGTGGCGCAGGTGCATGCCGAGCAGGATGAGCGAGATCGCGTACGCGATGACGACGATCGGGTTGTTGAACCCGGCGACCAGGCGGTCGTACGGCGTGCTGCCGGTGCCGTCGGGGTTCGCCACACCCAGGGTGAGGTCGAGGATGTGGTAGATGATGAACGCCAGGACGATCACGCCGCCCCAGCGCATGGTGCGCGACGCGTAGCTCTGCGCCACCGCCTTCTTCGTGACGTAGCCCTCGGGGCGGGCCCGCTTGGCCTGGCGCCAGAGCAGCACGGCCGACACGATGTGCGCGATCACCGCGACCAGCAGCACCACGCGGATGATCCACAGCGTGGTCTGCGCCGGGACGGCGGGCTCTCCGATGGTCCGGATCCACTCGGAGTAGTGGTTGAAGGACTCGCGGCCGGCGAAGGCCTTGAGGTTCCCGATCATGTGGGCGATCAGGTAGAGCACCAGGATGATGCCGCTGACCGCCATCACCGCCTTCTTGAAGACCGAACTGGTCTTGGCGGCCTTGGGCGTCCTGCGCTGGCCCGACTGCGTTCCCGTCACCACGGCGCCAACGCTAGGTCGTTGCCGTCTTGACGGCCAAGTTAACGCGTGGTGACACAGCTCTCGTAAGGCTGCCCTAACCGCTGGGAGCCGCTAGGGTGCGCTCGGCCGCCGCTGCGGCGCACCGGGCAGCGCCTCCTCCTGGGAGGTCGCGGCCCACCCCGGAGGGCGAGGAGGAGTCCGTGCCCGGACCCACCCGCGGCTTCCTGAGCCGCCGACGTGACCGCGATCCCCGGCTCCCGCCGGGGCAGTACGACGCCGGCCGGGACTGGCCGGTCCTCACCGCCGAGCCGACGCCGCGGATCGCCCCGGAGACGTGGAGCATCACCGTCGACGGGCGGGTCGCGACGCCGACGACGTGGACCTGGGACGAGGCCCACCGGCTGCCCGGGTCGGAGTACCGCGGGGCCATCCACTGCGTCACGACGTGGTCGAAGTTCGACACCTGGTTCGCCGGCGTCAGCGTCGACACGCTGCTCGAGGCGGCCCGGCCCACGCCCGAGGCGCACTTCGTCATCGCGACGTCGAAGACCGGGTACACGACCAACCTGCCGCTCGAGGACGTCACCGGCGGGAAGGCGTGGGTCGTGTGGGAGTACGACGGCGGGCCGCTGCCGATCGAGCACGGCGGGCCGGTGCGGCTGCTCGTCCCGCACCTCTACTTCTGGAAGAGCGCCAAGTGGGTCACCCGGCTGACCCTGGTGCAGCGGGACCAGCCCGGCTTCTGGGAGCAGAACGGCTACCACGACCGCGGTGACCCCTGGCGCGAGCAGCGCTACCAGGGTGACTGAGCGCCTCGGGGCCGGGCTGCCCGGCGCGCCCAGCGGGGGCTGGCGGACCGCGACGGTGGTGGCGGTCGACCACCCCCTCCCGCGGTCGGTCCGGCTGCGGCTCGACGTCGCCGACCGCATCGGGCACATGGCCGGCCAGCACTACGTCGTCCGGTTGACCGCGCCCGACGGCTACACCGCCCAGCGGTCCTACTCGGTGGCCTCGGCGCCGGGGGACCCCCTCGTCGAGCTCTTCGTCGAGCGGCTGGAGGACGGCGAGGTCTCCACGTACCTGGCCGACGTCGTCGAGCCCGGTGACGAGCTGGAGGTCCGCGGGCCGATCGGCGGCTGGTTCGTGTGGGACGGCGAGAGCCCGGCGCTGTTGGTCGGCGGCGGCACCGGGGTGGTGCCGTTCGTCGCCATGCTGCGGTCGGCGCGGGAGCTCGGGCGCACCGGGCTGCTGCGGACCGCCGTCTCCACGCGCACCCTCAGCGGGCTGCCCTACGCCGACGAGCTGCTCGCCTCCGGAGCCCTGGTCGTGACCACGCGGGAGGCGCACGGCATCCGGCCCGCCGGACGGCTCACCGACGCCGACCTCGTGCCGCTGTGGGAGCCGGGCCAGACCGCCTACGTGTGCGGATCGGCGTCCTTCGCCGAGGCGGCCAGCCAGCTGCTGGTCGGCATGGGGGTGCCGGCCCCCCACATCCGCGTCGAGCGCTTCGGCCCCAGCGGCTGACCCGCACGCCGCGCGAGCGAGGGGAGCCGCCATGACCGCCGACGCCACCGACCGGGCACCGGCCGCCGCACGGCTGGGCGCGGAGACCGCGCCACGGCTCGCGGCGCTGGTCACCGCCGCTCCGGGCCGGCCCCGGCAGACCTCCGCCTGCCCGTTCGACGGGTCCCCGGTCGGTGAGGTGCCGACGTGCACCGCCGAGGACGTGCGGACCGCGCAGCACCGTGCGCGGGCGGCGCAGCGGGACTGGGCCGGGCGCCCGCTCGCGGAGCGCCGCCGCGTCGTGCTGCGCTTCGGCGACCTGGTCGTGCGGCACCGCGAGCGGCTGATGGACGTGCTCCAGGTCGAGACCGGGAAGGCCCGCATCAGCGCCTTCGAGGAGGTCGCCGACGTCGCGATGACCGCGCGGTACACCGCCCGGGCCGCGGCCGCGCACCTGCGGCCGAGCCGCCGGCGCGGGGCCGTGCCCGGGCTCACCCGCCCGGTCGTGCACCACCGCCCGAAGGGGCTGGTCGGGGTGATCAGCCCCTGGGACACCCCGATGACCCTGGCGGTCTCCGACGCCCTCCCCGCCCTCGTCGCGGGCAACGGCGTGGTGCTGAAGCCGGACGCCCAGACGCCGTTCTCGGCACTGGCCGTGGTGGAGCTGCTGTACGAGGCCGGCCTGCCCCGCGAGCTGTTCCCGGTGGTCACCGGGCGCGGCACGGTCCTGGGCCCGCCGCTGATCGACGGTGTCGACCACCTCACGTTCACCGGCTCGACCGCCACCGGGCGCACCGTCGCCGAGCGGTGCGCCCGCCGGCTGATCGGGTGCTCCGCGGAGCTGGGCGGGAAGAACCCGATGCTCGTGCTGGCCGACGCCGACCTCGGCCGCGCGGTCGAGGGCGCGGTGCGCGGCTGCTTCTCGAACGCCGGCCAGCTGTGCATGCACGTCGAGCGGATCTACGTGGAGGACGCCGTCCACGACCGGTTCGTCCCCGCGCTGGCCGACCGGGTCCGGCGGATCCGGCTCGGCCCCGGGTTCGGCTGGGACGTCGAGATGGGGTCGCTGGCCAACCGGCAGCAGTTCGACGTCGTGACCCGGCACGTGGAGGACGCCGTCGCGCGCGGCGCCCGGGTGCTGGCCGGGGGCCGGGCGCGCCCCGACCTCGGCCCGCTGTTCCACGAGCCGACCCTGGTCGAGGGCGTCACCGGCGACATGCTGCTCGCCCGCGAGGAGACCTTCGGACCGGTGGCCGGCGTGACCCGGGTGCGGGACGCCGCCGAGGCGGTCGCGCGGGCCAACGAGAGCTCGTACGGCCTCAACGCCAGCGTGTGGTCGACACCGCGGCGGGGTGCGGCGGTCGCCGCCGCCCTGCGCGCGGGGACGGTGAACGTCAACGAGGGCTACGCCGCCGCGTGGGCGTCGCACGACGCCCCCATGGGCGGCATGGGGGACTCCGGCCTGGGGCGCCGGCACGGCCGCGAGGGCACCCTCGCCTACACCGAGGCGCAGACGGTCGCCGTGCAGCGCGGCCTGCCGCTCGGGCCGCTGCCCGGGATGCCGCTGGACCGCTACGCGCGGGTCATGACCCTCGCGCTGCGGGCGCTCCGGCGGGTGCCGACGGCCTGACCGCCGGCGGCACCCACCGCGGAGTCGTCAGCCGAGCGCCGGCCGCTCGGGGGTGAACAGCCACGCCTGGAAGAGGTCGTCCAGGTCGCGTCCGGCGAGCTCCTCGGCCAGGGCGGTGAACTCGTCCGTGGTGACCGCCTCACCGGCGCGGGAGGTGGCCCACTCCTCCAGGATCTGGAAGAAGGCGGTGTCGCCGACGACCTGCCGCAGCGTGTGCAGGGCCATCGCACCGCGGAAGTACACGGCGATGTCGAAGATCCCATCGGGCCCTGGGTCGCCGATGGCGACCTGCCAGAACTCCGGCGGCGCACCCGTGTAGATGGCGTCGAACTGCTCCTGGGCGGTGGCCACACCCTCCTGCTCCAGCCACAGCCACTCCGCGTAGGTCGCGAAGCCCTCGTTGAGCCAGATGTGCTGCCAGGCGGCCAGGCGGACCGAGTCGCCGTACCACTGGTGGGCGAGCTCGTGCACGACGACCGTGTCGGCGAGCACCGGGTCGGCGAAGAAGCCCGGGGCGTAGACCGGCCGGGTCTGGTTCTCCAGGGCGAAGCGCAGCTCCGGGACGGCGTCGACGATGCCCCCGGAGGTGCTGAAGGGGTACGGGCCGAACACCCCGGACAGGAACCCGATGATCTCGGGCTGCCGCGCCAACGCCGCCCGGACCTGGTCGACGACCGACACCGGCTCCGGCGCCGGCGGCGGAGGAGCCGCTGGGTCCTCGGGTGGCGGCAGGAACGGGACGGCGGTGGTGTCGAGGTCGATGGCGTCCCAGAACCGGATGCCGTCGGCCTCGTACTCGCTGACCTCAAACTCGCCCACGGCCAGCGTCGTCAGGTAGGGGGCCATCGGCTCCTCGGCCTCCCAGGCCCAGGTCGTCCACCCGTCCTCCGTCGCGGCGTCCTCGAGCGCGCCGTTGGAGATGCCCTCCAGCCCCTCGGGCACGGCGATCGCGACGTCCACCGTGGCGGCGTCGAGCGGGTGGTCGTTGGCCGGGAACCACGTCGCCGCGACGTCGGGCTCACCGATGACCAGGGCGCCGTCGTCGGTGTGGATGAAGCCCGACGGCCCGATCAGGGGGGCCTGGATGGTGGCCGGGACGCCGGAGTACGTGACGACGACCTCGAAGGCGTGCTCCTCGCGGAGCGGGCGCTCGGGGGTGATGGTGAGCTCGCCCTCGGCCCGGGTGTAGGTGGCCGGCCGCCCGTCGACCGTGAGCTCCGAGATGTCCAGGCCGACGAAGTCGAGGTTGAAGGCCGACAGCGACTGGGTGGCCTCCGCCTCGATGGTCGTCGTCCCGGAGAGGACGTCGGTCCCCGGGTCGTAGCGCAGGTCGAGGTCGTAGTGCTCGACGTCGTACCCGCCGTTGCCGTCGAGCGGGAAGTAGGGGTCACCGATCCCGGGAGCGCCGGGGGACGGCGACCCGCCCTCTTCCTCCTGGGCGCTCGCGGTGGCCGGGACGAGCCCGACCAGGACCGTCGTCGCCATCAGCACTGCAGGCCTGTGGGTCATCGGACCCTCCTGAGAGTGTGCGCCGTCGTCCCCGCGCCGGGACACCGTGATGCTGGGCCCCGGCGCGGGTTGCTGCACGACGGCATCTCGGATCAGGAGCGTTTCGTCACCCTCGGCGGGTACGACGTCGCCCGCCGCTACGCCCCGGCCACCTGCCGCAGGGCGGCGCAGGCCTCCCGCTCGACGTCGAGCACGTCCGCGGCCAGCTCCCCGATGCGGTCCAGGCGGTCCAGCCGGTCGGCCTCGGACACGTCGTACGCGGTGGCGAACGCGGCTGCCTGCCGCGCCAGCTCCTGCAGCTCGGCGGTTGCCGCGCTGCCGCGGTCGAGCAGCAACTCCACCCGGCGCTCGGCCAGCTCCCGGTAGGGCGCCATGGGACCGTCCACCGCCGCGTCGGCGATCCGCGTCCACAGGTCGCCGGCGCGGCGGTAGAGGACGGCGCACTCGGCGGCGGCCGGAGCGTCCAGGACGCCGGCGGCCGCGTCGAGGCAGTCGGCGTAGAGCGGCCGCACCGCACCCGGCGAGGAGTGGTCGGTCGTCAGGCAGTCGTGCAACCGGCGCATCGCCGTCGCGAACGCCGGACCGCTGTCGAACAGCCGGGCCCAGCCGGTCTTCGTGCGCCGGTCGGCCACCGCGCCGGCCCACTTCGCCAGGCCGCGCAGGCCGAAGTTGCCGGCGAAGTTGTTCGGCATGACGTCCTCGGTGAGGTCGTGGGCCGTTCCGGCGAGGGCGGCCCGGATCGCCGGAGCCAGCGCGACGGGGGCTGCGGCCGGCTCCACCACGACCATGCGCTGCCGGCTCTGCCGGTGCGCGGCGCGGGCGGCGGCGAACACGTCCTCGGCGACCGCGTTCGGCTCCAGGCAGTCGTCGTCGAGCAGCACCGTGCCGTCCCGGCGCCCGAGGACGGCCACGTCGTAGGGGGTGGCGCCCTCGAGGTCGTCGGCCCAGGCCTGGTAGGGGACGCTGCCCCGGTCGAGCGTGCACACCGGAGTGCGGCCGGCGGCCAGCGCGGCGTCGAGCTCCCGGGCCGCCTTGGCGGCGCTGGTCGTCTCGACCACGCGGTGCCCGACGCCGGCGCGCTCCAGGGCACCGCGGACGAACGGCCGCGGGTGGGTGCGCGGCACGATCGTCATCGTCGGCAGCCAGCCGGCGTAGGCGAACGTGAAGTACATGAAGCCGATCCCGCCGGCGAGACCGGCGACGACGGCCTCCTCCAGCGGTTCGCCGTCGGTGTCCGCAGTGACGCCCGCCGCCGCCAGGACGTGCGCGAGCAGCGCGCTGTCGTGGTGCCGGCCGCCGCCCACGGCCGGGTAGCCGGCGGGCAGGTCGGGCCGGTCCTCGCCGGCGGCCGCGGTGAGGTTGCGGTGCGCGGTCGTGTAGTGCTCGCCGGTGCGGGCCATGCGGGCGCGGACGGCGGCCTTCAGGTGCTTCTGGCGGGTCATCGTGAGCTCCTCGGCGGCAGAGGTCCGACCGACCCCACGCGTCGCCGGACCCGGCCGCAGCGGAGAGGGCTCGACTGCTGCAGGTCGCGTTCCCCGAGGACACCGATCCCCTCTGCCCTCGCACGGCCGGAGGCGTGGGCAACCGGTCAGAGGGTCCGGCGTGGGGCACGCCGCAGGCGGACGGTACCGGACGCCGGGAACCGCCCGGAAGGCGCGACGGACCGCCCGCGTCGGGGGCCCGCGGCGGCACCCGGAGAATCGGCGGCATGCGCACCGACGTCTCGCCGATCGTCACCGTCGACGAGGAGCTCCGGTCGGAGCTGCTGGCCTGCTGGATCGACGTCAGCAACGCCGGGGGAGCGGTCGGGTTCGTCGCCCCGGTGACGGCGGACGACGTCGTGCCGGTGCTCGACGCGATGGTCGAGCGGGTGAACCAGGGGCGCGACGTGCTGGTCCTGCTCCGCGTGGACGACGAGGTGGCCGGGTTCGCCGTCCTGTCGCTGTCCCTGTCCCCCCTGCGCACGCACTGGGCCAGCGTCTTCCGGGTGCAGGTGCACCCCAGCCGGCAGGGGCAGGGCCTGGGCACGGTGCTGATGTCCGGCGTGCACGACATCGCGCGTGCCCGCGGCATGGAGTTCCTCCACCTGACCGTGCGCGGCGGCACCGGCATCGAGCGCTTCTACGCCGGCTTCGGCTACCGGGAGTTCGGCCGCATGCCCGGCGCGATCCGGGTCGCGCCAGGGGACGACCGCGAGGAGATCCACCTGACCTGCCGGCTGTAGTCAGCCCAGAGGATCGCGCCCGCCGACGGTGCCCGCGGCCGAGAGCAGCGCCAGCCGGGCGAACAGCTCCTCGGCGTACCAGCCCTCCTGCGCCGTGCGGGTGACCACCGCCGCGTGCGGCGCGCGGTCGTAGGCGAAGGAGTTCAGCGCCGCGGCGGAGTCCCAGACGCTGAAGGTGCCCTGCAGGCCGATCGGCGCCTCGCCGATGCCGAGGGCGAACCGCAGGCCGGGGCTGGCGTGCAGGTCGGCCGAGACCGGCGGGACGGCGCGCCAGAACGCCAGCGCCTTGCGCGGGACCAGCCGGGCGCGGGTCACCGCGGCGACCGGCCCGTCCCAGCGCTGCGGCCAGGGCCGCCCGAACGGCTCCTCCCTCGACCAGCGGCCGCGGGCGGCCAACGGGCGCAGCCGGGCGGCCCACTGCTCGTCGGCGATCCTCCGCCACCGGCGCAGCACGTCGCCGCCCTCGAAGGCGTCCGCCGCGGGGGCGTCGTCCCAGACCGCGAGGAGCGCCCAGCGGCGGGGGTCGGCGTCCCGCACGGTGAAGGTGCGGCCGCTGCCGGTGCCGAGCAGCTTGGCGAACCGCAGCCCGGGGGTGCGGCGCAGCGCCCGCCGGTCCGCGGCCATCCGGACCAGCGCGGCCGGCACCGCGCGGCCCGGCACACCCCAGACGTGCAGCGTCGCCACCCGTCGAGACGTCACGACCGTGGATCCTCCCCTCCGGACACCCGGGCAGCACGACGGGCGGGGCTCACGCGATGGGCGCGGTGCCGCTGGAGCGGCGCGACGTCGGACCGCCTGGGCTCGATACCGCCACCGACGACCGAGCCGGACGGGTTCGTCGGGCCTATCGTCCCCCCATGCCGACCTGCGGGGCATGCGGTGAGGACCTTCCTCCGCGCTTCCGCTTCTGTGGTGCCTGCGGCACGCCCGTGGCCGTGGAAGCAGCTCCGCAGCGCGAGATCCGCAAGACGGTGACGGTCCTCTTCTGCGACGTCGTCGACTCGACACGGCTGGGCGCCCGACTCGATCCCGAGTCGCTGCGGCAGGTCATGAGCCGCTACTTCGAGGTGGCCCGGGCGGCGCTGCAGCGGCACGGCGGGACGGTCGAGAAGTTCATCGGTGACGCGGTCATGGGTGTGTTCGGCGTTCCCACGGTGCACGAGGACGACGCGTTGCGTGCCGTCCGGGCCGCGGCGGACCTCCGGGACGCGATGCGGGGCCTCAACGACGAGCTGGCCGGCCAGTGGGGCGTGGAACTGACGCTCCGGATGGGTCTCAACACCGGTCAGGTCATCGCCGGTGACCCGGCCGGCGGCCAGACACTGGTGACCGGTGACGCGGTCAACGTCGCCGCGCGGTTCGAGCAGGCCGCGGGCCCGTCGGAGATCCTCATCGGGCCGGTCACGTGGACGCTCGTCCGCGACGCCGTGGTCGCCGAGCCGGTCGCCGGGCTCGTGCTCAAGGGGAAGGACGACGTCAGCCAGGCCTACCGGCTGGTGTCGGTGACCCCGAACGTGCTCGGCCGTGCTCGACGGACCGACACCCCGATGGTGGGGCGCGAGCGTGAGCGCCGCCTGCTGGACCAGGCCTTCGAGCGGTCGGTCGCCGAGAGCGGCTGTCACCTGTTCACCGTCCTGGGGCCGGCAGGAGTGGGGAAGTCGCGACTGGTGCACGACTTCCTGGCCGACGTCCGCGCGACGGCGACCGTGGTCAGGGGGCGGTGCCTGGACTACGGAGAGGGGATCACCTTCTGGCCGATCGTGGAGATCGCGCGGGAGGCGGCCGGCGCCGAGGAGACCGACGACGTCGAGCGGCTGCGCGCCCGCCTGACCGAGCTCATGGCCGGCGATCAGCACGGTGAGCTCGTCGCCGACCGGCTGGCCGCGCTCGCGGGCACCGATGAGGTCGCCAACCGGGCGGAGGAGGTGCCGTGGGCCGTCCGCAAGTTCCTCGAGAACCTGGCCCGCCACCGGCCGCTCGTCGTCGTCCTCGACGACCTGCACTGGGCCGAGCCGACGTTGCTGGACCTCGTCGAGCACGTGGCGGACTGGAGCCGCGAGGCGCCGATCCTCCTGCTGTGCATCGCCCGCCCGGAGCTGCTCGACGAGAGGCCGGGCTGGGCCGGTGGGAAGCTGAACGCCACCTCCATCCTGCTGGAGCCGCTGAGCCCCGTGGAGTCCGCGACGCTGGTCGCGAACCTGCTCGGGCAGATCGCCGACGGGGAGGCGGTCCGGACCCGCATCGCGGCCGCGGCGGAGGGCAACCCGCTGTTCGTCGAGGAACTGGTCGCGATGCTCGTCGAGGACGGCCTTCTCGTTCGCGAGGGGAACCGGTGGGTCGCCACGGCCGATCTCGGCACGACCCCGATCCCACCGACGATCTCGGCACTGCTGGCCGCGCGGCTCGACCGGCTCGCCGTCCAGGAGCGGTCGGTGGTCGAGCGCGCCAGCGTCGTGGGCAAGGTCTTCTACCGCACCGCGGTCGCCGAGTTGTCGCCGTCGGAGGTGCGGCCCGACGTGGCGAACAGCCTCATGGCACTGGTGCGCAAGGAACTGATCCGACCGGACCGGTCCGGGTTCCTCGGCGACGACGCGTTCCGCTTCCGGCACCTGCTCATCCGGGATGCGGCGTACGAGGCGATGCCCCGTCGGGAACGGGCCGAACTGCACGAGCGCCTGGCCGACTGGCTGTACGACGCCGCCGCCGGCAAGCTGGCCCAGTTCGAGGAGATCCTGGGCCACCATCTCGAGCAGGCCTACCGGCAGCGGGCCGGCATCGGCATGGCGGACGAGCACGTCATCGGGCTCGCGAGGCGCGCTTCCCGCCACCTGGCCGCCGCCGGCCGCCGTGCATCCGCACTGTTCGACGTCCCGGCGTCGCTCGGCCTGCTGCGCCGCGCCTGGGAGGTGGCTCCGGAGGAGGACCGAGCGGCCATCGCCGCCGACCTGGTGTCGGTGCTGGTGGATGCGGGACGGCTGGACGAGGCCCGCGAGGTGCTGGACGGGACCGAGGCGCCCGCAGCGAGCCCGGGCGCCGTCTCGCTGCGTGTGGCCGGGCTGGAGCTGGAGTGCACCACCAGGGGTCGGGGTCTGATCGACCTGGAGGCGGAACTCGAGTCCCTCCTCCCCGTGCTCGAGCGGGAGCCGGTCGGCCCGGCGCTGGTCCGGGGGTTGCACCTCCTGGCCCGGCTGCACTGGGAACAGGGGCACGTCCGGCGGGCGGACGAGCTGACCCAGCGGGCGCTCGACGGCGCGCGCGGGGTCGGGGACATGCGGCGCGCCAGCCACGCGCTCACCCAACTGGCCTATTGCAGTCTGATCGGGCCGACACCCGTCGACGAGGCCATCGACAGGTGCCAGACCTACCTGGTCGAGGCGGGGGAGGACCGGCGCCTGCGGGCATCGCTGCTGCAGACCGTCGCCGGCCTGCGCGCGCTGCGCGGCGAGTTCGAGGAGTCGCGGCGCCTGGCGGCCGAGTGCACCGCGGTCTTCGAGGACCTCGGACTCGAACTGGCCGCGGGCCAGGCAGCCATGGAGTTCGCCATCCGGGAGTTGCTGGCCGGCGACCCGCTCGCCGCAGAGGCCGTGGCGCGACGGGGCTTCGAGACGCTGCAGCAGATGGGCGAGAAGTCGTTCCTGTGCAACTGCGCCGCGGTGCTGGCCCAGGCGTTGTCGTTGCAAGGGCTGCACCACGAGGCCGGCCGGTTCGCGGCCATCAGCGCGGAGGTCACGGACGACGACGATGTGGCCGGGCAGGTGCAGTGGCGGATGGCCAGGGCCCGGGTGGCATCCGCGCTGGGGCGATCGAGCGAGGCGGTGTTCCTCGCCGAGTCGGCGCTCGAGCGGCTGGCGGGGACCGAGTTCGACTTCTTGCACGGCGATGCCCTCTTCGACCTCGCGCAGGTCTACCGCCAAGCCGGACGACATCCGGACGCGGTCCGGGCCGCGCGGGCGGCCCTGGAGGTGTTCGAGCGCAAGGGCGTCGCCGCCGTGACCCCGTACGTCGTCGCGTTCCTCGACGAGTTGTCCGACGAGCAGCTCAGTGGGGTCTAGAGCCGTGCCCCGGCCCGGACCCGGCGTCGTGTCAGGCAGACTGCGTGCCGCCGGTGCCCAGGTGGGTCGGGGGCTGCGGCTACCACTGGTCTTGGGGGGCCGGGCGCCGGGGCTGGCCCGTGCCGCGCTCACGGACGGTGACCGGTTGCCCGCCATGGTCCGAGATCTGCTCGTCGCACTGGGCCCCGCCTACGTCAAGGTCGGTCAGGTGCTCAGCACCCGCGTGGACGCACTGCCGGCGCGGTGGGTCGCCGAACTCGCCGTCCTGCGCGACCGGATGGCCCCCGAACCGGCTGCTGCTGTCACCGCCGTGCTGTCGAGGGCCTTCCCTGACGGTCTGGCCCGGGTCTTCTCCGAGTTCTCCCAGGTGCCGGTGGCAGCCGGGACGGTGGCCCAGGTCCACCGGGCGCGCCTGGTCACGGGCGAAGTCGTCGCGGTCAAGATCCTCCGGCCTCGTGCCGAGGACCGGCTGCGGGCGGACTTCACGGTGCTCCTGGCGCTGGCCGGCGCCGCGGAACGGTTGAGCACGGCCGCACGGGTGCTGAACCTCCGCGGGCTGGTCGTCGAGTTGCGCGACCTGCTGCTCTCGCAGACCGACCTGACCCGGGAGGCGCGCAACCACCGGCGTTTCGCCCGCGAGTTCGCCGACGACGACACGATCCGCATCCCCCGGGTCTTCGGTGCGCTGAGTTCACCGGAGGTGCTGGTCACCGAGTTCGTCGAGGGGATCGACCCCTACGACATCGGACGGGTCGCCTGCGATGCCGGCACCCTGGCGCGGCGGGTCGACGACCTCGTCGACCGCATGATCTTCGTCTCCGGCCTCTGCCACGCGGACCTGCACCCGGGGAACTTCTTCTGGACCGCCGCCGGCCGGATCGTGCTGGTCGACCTGGGACTGGTGCACGACGTCTCCGAGGAGGAGCGGCAGCACCTGCTCGCGTTCTACTCCGCCGTCCTCGACGGCTTCGACGAGTTCGCGGCGGCATACGTCCTCCGGCACCTCACCCGCCTCGCCGGCGAGCCGGTCGAGGAGTCGGACGTTCCCGCCGCGGCCTTCGAGGCCGTCGGCCGGCTGGTGCGGAAGCACTGGATCGACTCCGCGGGCCGGCCGAGTTTCTCCGCGATGTTCGTCGACCTCCTCGGCGTCCTCGGGCAGCACCGGCTGCAACTGAGGCACCACTACAGCAGGCTCTTCCTGACCCTCGTCACGGTCGAGGGGTACCTGTTCTCCCTCGACCCGACGTTCGACACGCTGGAGAACGCGCGACGCAAGCGGGTCGAGCAGGCGGAGTACGTGAGCATCCCCCCGGCGGCCGACGCGCTGGTCCTGCAGGGCTTCGCCACCTACTCGACAGCCCTGTTCGGCGACGGCGCAGACCCGCGGCAGGCGTGGGCCGACCGCGACCGACTCGTGCTCGACGCACTCGGCGTCGGGCCGGGCACGTCCTTCCTGGACGTCGGGTGCGGCCGTGGACAGTTGCTCGTCGCAGCCGAGCACCGCGGCGCCAAGGCGCTCGGCGTCACGATCAGCCGGACCGAGCACGAGGTCTGCACCGCCCGGGGACTGGACGTGGTGCTCAGCAGCTGGGAGGACGCCGACCGCCACCTCGCCGGCCGTGCCGGCGTGTTCGACGCCATGGCCGCCATCGAGATGGACGGCCACCTGGGAACGCTGCACGAGAACCGGGTCGGCCTGTTCGACCTTCGGCTGGAGCGCTTCTTCGCCTGGGCTCAGGCCCACCTGCGGACCGACGGGAAGCTCTTCGTCCAGACGCTCAGCGTTCCCGAGCAGCTGCTGCACGACCCCGCGGAGGCCGCCGAGTTCGAACGGCTGACCGGTGCACTGCCGTGGTTCGGGTTCAGCACGCTGCCGCAGATGATCCGGTGCTCGGACCGGTACTTCGCGGTCGAGCAGGTGCTCGACCACTCCGGCGACCTGCTGCCGACCCACGCGTTCTGGCGGGACAACGTCAACCGGCAGCTGCCGGACCTGCGTCGGATCGCGAGTGACGAGACGATCGTCCTGGTCCGGCGGCAGCTGGACACGCTGATCGGCTTGGCGGAGTCCGGGCGGCTGTCGCTGTACCGGATCCTCCTGCGGGCACGGAACGCGCCGGACCGGACGACCGCGAGTCACCGGCCAGGGTGACGAGCGGCCGGTGCCTGTTCGACTCCGGCCGCCCGGCCCTCAGGTCCCGTCCTCGGTCTTCTTCTTCGATCCGAGTGCGCCGCTCAGGTGGCCGGCGACGTCGTCGTCCTCGCGGGCCTTCGGGTCGGTCGGCCGGTAGCGGCCCCGGATGACGTGGCCCTGGGTGTCGTCGGTCTCGTCGCGCTCGGCGTCGGCGCCCCACCGTGGTGCGTGGCCGTGGGTGTCGTCGGTCTCGTCCCGTTCGGCGTCGGCCCCCCACCTGCCGGCGTGGCCGTGGGTGTCGTCGGTCTCGTCCCGTTCCGAGTCCGCTCCCCACCTGCCGAGGTGGCCCTGCGTGTCGTCGGTCTCGTCGCGTTCGGCATCGGCGCGCGCCTTGTAGAGGTGGCCCTCGGTGTCGTCAGGGTCGAAGACGGGCTGCTGCGGGTTCATCGGTTCCTCCTCGGGGTGCGGACTTGCTGGTACTGCGAGTCTTCGACCGCCGGCGGCACCGGACTGTCGAGCCGGCGACTCCGCAGCTGTCGGCTGCGCGACACGTCAGGCTCTCCCCGGGGTGCGGGCCAGCCGGGTGCTGATGCCGGTGGTCAACGTCGGGGACAGGGTGGGTGCTCCGGTCACCGCCTCCAGGAACAGCTCACCGGGGATGCGCCACAGCAGGGCCTCGGTCGCCGCCGTGACGGTGGCGGTGCGCGGCACCCGCTCGACCAGACCGATCTCGCCGAGGTAGTCGGGCGCCGTCATCTCGTTGATCCGGCGCACGGTCACGCCGTCGTCGTGGTCGACCACCAGGTCGCCGTCCACGAGTACGAAGAGGTCCTCGGCCGGCTCCCCCTGCCGAAGGACGACGGTGCCCCCGGGCAGCCGCTCCTGACGGACCGCGGCGGCCAGCCGCTCGATCGCCGCGGGACCGGCTCCCTCGAACAGCCGCAGTGTCTGCAGGACGGCGACCCGCGGCTCCAGCGCGTGCCGCCCGCGCTCCGTCGCGGCGTCGAACCCGCGCAGCAGCGACAGCGAGGCGGCCGCGATCAGCACCGGTGTCAGTCCCGCGACGGCCAGCGTGGCCGGGAGCCCCAGCCCGTCGACCAGGGCCGGGGCGACGAGGGTCCCGAGGGCCGTGCCGACCGCGGAGAGGGAGAGGACCAGACCGGACACCCGACCCAGGACGTCCCTCAGCACGGTGCGCTGCATCGTCGTCTCGATGAGGATGTCGAGCGCCACGATGGCCACCCCCTCGACGACGAGGACGAGGTAGGCCACTGCCGGCGCCCTGACCAATGCCAGCGCCGCCAGGGGCACCCCGGTGAGCAGGACGAGGATGGCGATGGTCAGCCTCGGGCGGCGTGCCCGCGCGAACCGGGGGCTGAGGGTCGCCCCCAGGATCCCGCCGACGCCGGAGGCGGCGAGCAGCCAGCCCAGGCCCTGGGAGCCGGTCCCGAGCAGCTCGCTGCTGACCAGGACGAGGACGACGAGCTCGACGCCGTACACGAGCGTCCCGGCCACCAGGCAGCCGACGAGGACGAGGACCACCCGATCTCCGACCAGGGCCCCGACGCCTTCCCGCAGTTCACCGAGGACACTCCCGTGCGCGGACGGCGTGGTGCGCCGGGATCGGGTGCGGATGGCCAGCAGCAGCAGGGCCGAGATCCCGAAGGTCGCCGCGTTGATCCCCAGGGCGATCGCCGGCTGGCCGAACAGGAGGAGCAGCGCGCCACCCGCGGGTCCGGCGACGAAGGCGACCTCGTCGACCGTGCTCATCAGCGCGTTGGCCGCCGCGAGCTCGTCCTCCGGGACGACGGTGGTCACCATGGCCGATGCCGCCGCGTGGTACAGCGTGGCCGCCGACGCGGCGACCGCGGAGAGGACCACCACGAGCGGGACGGGCCCGGACATCGCCGCGGTCACCGTCAGGCCCGTCATCACCGCCAGCTGGACGACGTCCCCGGCGGCCATCACCGTGCGGCGTTCGTAGCGGTCGGCGATCACGCCGGCGATCGGGGACAGCAGCGTGTAGGGGACGAACCGGCTCAGCGCCGCCGCCGACACCCACGCGGCGGACCCGGTCTGCGCGAACACGTACGCGACCAGCGCGACGATGTAGAGGAAGTCGCCGAGCTTGGACGTGGTGAACGACAGCAGCAGCAACCGGTAGTCGCGCCGCCCGAGCACCTGGCGCCGCGGGCTGCTGCGCGTGACGGCTGCCCGCTCGGTGACCATCGGCGTCCCTCAGCCGACGAACCGGTGCAGCGCGTCGACGTCGTGCAGCCGGATCTCCTGGGAACCCACGGTGACCCACCCTCGGCGCTGGAAACCCTGCAGCGCCGCGTTGAGGCTCTGCCGGGAGGCCCCGACCCGGTCGGCCATCTCCGCCTGGGTGAGCCGGGTTCGGACGACGACGGCGTCGCCGTCTGCCCGCGGGAGCGACAGCAGCAGCTTGGCGACCCGCCGCGGGATGTCGAGGAACACCAGGTCGGCGGCGTGCCCGGTCAGCCGCCGCACGGTGGAGGCGAGCGAGTCGAGCAGCGCCCGGGTGAGCGCCGGCGAGCGCTCCGCGGCCGAGAGGACCGCCTCGCGTGGGATGCGAAGCACGGTGGCGTCGGTCAGGGCCGCGATGGTCGCCGACCGCGCACCGCCGTCGGCCACGGTCAGCTCACCGACCGTCTCCCCCGGCTCCACGACGGCCAACAGCAACTCCTCGCCGTGCGGCGAGCTGCTCACCGCCTTGAGGCTGCCCTCGACTACGACGAGGAGAGAGTCCCCGGGGTCCCCCTCGTAGACGAGCAGCTGCCCCCGCCGGTAGCGCCGAGCCGTGGCGACGGTGGCCAGGCGCTGGAGGTCGGCCTCGGGGACGCCGGCGAACAGCCGGCACCGGGAGAGCGCCCGGGCCCGTCCCTGCTCGTCCACCATGCCCCCGCCCCACGACGATGTGATCTGAGTCATGAACGGCCCGGTGAGCATGACTGCCCTCGCCCCCGCTGGGAAGGCCGGGCGGGACGTTCCCGGCTCGTATCGCGTCCTGCCCCAGCGCCTCAGCGGTCGCGTGGAGCGTCGCCCTGACGTGCTTCCACGGCTGCGAGGCGCCGGTCCAGCTCCTTGACCGCCTCGATGAGCGGTGCGACCAGGCCCGCGTAGCCGACCTGCTTGCGGCCCTGCTCATCGGTGGTGACGAGCGCGGGGAATGGCCCTGCGTGTCGTCGCCGCCGGATCCGGGGGCCGTCTCCTGCAGCGTGGTGAGGGCACTGCTGAGCTGTGCGACGGCCTGCTCGAGGCCGCTCGCGTCGTGGGTGCCGGTCGTCTCGGATTCCCTCTCTCTCGTGGGTGGTGGCACGAGCCTGTCCCGGACGACATCCCCCGGCTGTCGGGGTGTGCGACAGCCCCGCGGTCGGATGCGCGACGCCGCGCGCCGGCTCACCGCAGTCCCCGAGGCAGGAGGACGGTCGGCGCTCGGACGGGGGCGCCGGTGACGACGCGGGCGTTCGCGCCCACGCCGCCGACCTGGGACCACAACTCCCCGAGCGTCGTGGACCAGGGCAGGACGGGGAGCCGTCCCGCGGGCTGCCCGTCCTGCACGAGGTGGCCGACGAGGCCGACGTCCACCCGTCCGGTCACCGGCCGGATGCCGCTGCCCTCGCCGGTCAGCTGCCGGACGTGCACCGCCTCGTCCGCCGTCACCACGCCGGACGGCGCGAGCCGGAGCGTCGTCGGGGCGACGACGGGCAGCGACCGGTGACTGCCCCGGCGCGCGTTGCCGGTCGACCGCTGACCCGGGGGTGCGGTCGCCGAGGTGTGCAGCGCCCCGACGAGGCGGCCGGCCTGCAGCAGCGGCGTCAGCTGCCGGGGCACCCCCTCGTCGTCGACGGGCGCCGCGAGGGGGGACGCCGGGTGGAGCCCGTCGTCCACCAGGGTGACGCCGGGTGCGGCGACCTCCTGGCCGAGCCCGCCGGAGAACGGTCCGCGCCCGTCGAGCGCCGGGCCGGTGAGAGCCCGGCCGAGCGCGGCCAGCAGGGGGGCGGTGACCTCGGGGGCGAGCAGGACCGGCCATCCGGGGGGCAGCGCCCGGTGCGGACCGAGCAGGTCAGTCGCGGAGCGGACGGCGTCCTGGGCGACCGACGCCGTATCGCACCCGCTGTCCGTGCCCCACCACTCCGCGTACCCGCTGGCGGTTCCGTGGGCGTCCTCGCCGACGACGGCGAGATCCACCTCGACGGACCGTCGGGAGTACCCGGTCCGCACCCCGCGCGACGAGGCGACGGTGACCTCCACGCACTCCTCGCGCCAGGAGGCGGTGTCGACCGTCCGCACCCGCGGGTCGAGGGTCGGCGCGCGGCGGGCGAGCTCGATGGCGAGGGAGATGCCGTGCCTCAACCCCGTGCCCTCCGCCGACGACGAGGACGGTGCCGGTGGCAGCGGCGCGGGGTCCGGCAGCCGGTTCGCCGGGGACGGCGTGGACAGCGCCGCTGCCGCGCGAGCCGACCCCAGCGTGGCCGCCAGCCCCGCCGCGCCGAGGTCGGTGGTCGACGCGTAGCCCATGCGGTCGCCGGTGACCAGCCGCAGCCCCACCCCCTGGCTCTCCGACCGGCCGACCCGACGCAGCCGGCCCCCGGCGCCGGCCTCGACCCGCGTCACGAGCCGGTGCAGTCCGTACACCTCGACGTCCTCGTGGCCCTGGCAGCGGGCGAGCAGCGCGTCGACCGCTCCCGCGATGTCCGGTGCGTCGGTCACGAGGCCACCCCCGTCACGACGAGGCCGTCGATGCGCAGCGTCGGGCTGCCGTAGGACACCGGCACCCACTGACCGTCGTTGCCGCACAGCGCCTGGGTGAACACGAGGTCGTCGGCCACGGCCGAGATGCCCGCGAGCGCGGCGGGTCCCTTGCCCAGGAGGGTCACTCCGGACAGCGGCATGGTGAGCGCCCCCCGTTCGACCAGGTGGGCCTCGCTGGCGGTGAACGAGAAGTCGCCCGTCGCGATGTCGACCTCCCCGCCGGACAGCCGCGACACGTACACGCCGTGGGCGACGTCACCGAGCAGATCGGCCGGGTCGGCGGGGCCCGGGCGCAGGTGGGTGTTGCTCATCCGGCACAGCGGGGCCGACGCGGCGGACTCGCGGCGGCCGTTTGCCGTGCGCGGCCGGCCGAGCTCGTCAGCGGTCGAGCGGTCGGTCATCGCGGCCGCCTGCACCCCGGAGTCGATGAGCACCGTCGGGGCGGCCGGCGCCCCCTCGTCGTCGACCCGGTAGGAGCCGAACCCGCCGGGCAGGGTCGGGTCGTCGACCAGGGTGACGTGCGGGTCGGCCAGTTCCCGGCCCTGCGTGCCGGCGTAGATCGAGGTGCCCCGTGCCACCCCGTCGGCCTCGAGGCCGTGCCCGCAGGCCTCGTGCACCAGCAGGCCTCCGCCGCCGGGCCCCAGGACGACCGGCATGGGGCCGGCCGGTGCCGGCCCGGCGTCGAGCATGCGCAGTGCCCGGCCGGCGGCCTCGGCGCCGATCCCCTCCGGCGGGCGATCGTCGAACAGCTCCAGGCCGCCGCCGTGACCGGGGCCCTCGAAGCCGGTGGCCGTGCGGCCCGACCGCCGAGCCACGACGCGGCAGGTCATCCGCGTCCGCACGCGGGTGTCCCGGGCGAGCAGCCCGTCGCTGGTCGCGACGAGGACGTGCTGCACCACCTCGACGAGGGTCACCGTCACGGAGCGGACGGCGGCGCCCGCTCCGTGCGCCGCGTCCGCCGCCCGCCGGAGCAGGTCGGCCCGGACGGCCGTGTCCACGTCGGCCCTGTCCACGTCGGCCGGGGGCCGGCCGACGGCCGGTGCGGTCGTCCGGTCGAGCGGACGGACGGCGACCCGGGAGCCTGTTCCGTCCCGGACGGCGGCTGCCGCCTCCGCCGCCCGGAGCAGGGACGGCCGGGTGAGGAGCGTGGTCGAGGCGGAGCCGCGGGGTCCGCGCCCCCCGACGCGGACCCCCGCCCCGACGTCCCGGTCGCTGCGGAACTCGAGCTCCCCGTCGTCGAGCCGCGCGGTGGAGCTGGTGCGGTGCTCGGCGAACACCTCGCTCCACGTGCCGCCGCGGACCAGTGCGGCGGTGAGCGCGGCGGTGACGTCCCCGGGGTCGAGGAGATCCCGGAGGGGGTCGATCGGCCCGTTCGGCTCGCCGCCCGCCTCGACCGCGCCGTCCACGTCGGGGCGGCGGGCTCCGGTCACGGCTTTTTGTAGCCCTGGGGTGCCTCGGGCGGGTCGGTCTCGGCGTCGGCCCGAGCGAAGTGGCGGCGGTGGCCTTCGACGTCGTCGGTCTCGTCGGATTCGGCGTCGGCGTGCCGGAAGTTGCGGCGGTGGCCTTCGACGTCGTCGGTCTCGTCGGTCTCGGCGTCGGCTCGCTTGAAGGGCATGTGGCCCTCGACGTCGGGGGTCTCGTCGGTCTCGGCGTCGGCCCTGTACCGGAGGGGCATGTGGCCCTCGACGTCGGCGGGCTCGGGGACGGGGCGGTCGGTCTCGGTCATGACGTCCTCCTGTGGTGGTTGCTGCGGTGCAGCACTACCGTCCCGGCGCGGCGGCGGGCAGCCTGTCCGCCGTCGGACGTCGGAGTTGTCGGATTCCGGACAATGCAGGGGGTCTCGTGGCCGCGCAACACGTGGATGCCCTCCTGACGTCGCTCACCGAACTGGGCCGCCGGGTGTTCGGTGCAGCGGCCTGCTCGCTGGCCGTCCTGGAGCCCGACGACGAGCACCTCGTCTTCCGCGCCGCGAGCGGGGCGGGCGCCGACGAGGTCGTCGGGTTGCGGCTGCCGGTGAGCAGGGGCATCGCCGGGTGGGTGGTCTCGTCCGGGCAGCCGATCGCCGTCCACGACGTCCGCGCCGATCCGCGCTTCGCCGTCGACGTCGCGGAGTCCACCGGCTACGTGCCGCGGTCCATCCTCGCCGCGCCGATGACCGCTTCCGGCGAGGCGATCGGCGTGGTCGAGGTGCTCGACCGGCAGGCGGTCGACGGCCGCGACGACATGGACCTGCTCACCCTGTTCGCCGACCAGGCGGCGCTCGCCATCGGCCTGGCGCGGACGTCGCCGACCGCACCGCCCGGAACCGACCCGGCTGCCGTGCTCGCCCAGGTGTCCCGGCTCGGCGCAGCCGAGCAGCGGGTCGTCGTCGGGCTGCTGAGCGAGTTCCTCGCCTACGTGGGACGGCGCGGTGGACCTGCCGGCCTGGTCTGAACCGTTCACCGCCGAGCGGCTGGGGACGGTCCGACCCCTGGGGGTGCCGATCACCCGGGAGTGGGCCTGGGGCGGCTCGACCGGGCGGGGCGTGAAGGTCGCCGTCATCGACAGCGGCGTCGACGGAGGGCACCCGCGCGTCGGCGGGGTCGACGGCGCGGTGGCGCTGGAGTACGACCCGGACGCGCCGGACGACGTCCGCGTCCTCGAGGGGCCGCACGAGGACCTGTTCGGCCACGGCACCGCCTGCGCGGGGGTCATCCGGGGACTGGCCCCCGACTGCGAGATCCACAGCGTCCGGGTCCTCGGACGGCGGCTGACCGGCAAGGGCCTGGTCTTCGCCGCCGGCCTGCGCTGGGCGATCCAGGCCGGGATGGACGTCGTCAACCTCAGCCTGAGCACGTCGCGGCGGGAGTACTTCCCGCTGTTCCACGAGCTGGCCGACGAGGCCTACTTCCGCCGGGTGCTGCTCGTGTCCGCGGTGAACAACACCCCGGCCGCGAGCTACCCGTCGCTCTACTCGTCGGTCTGCTCGGTGGCCGCCCGGCCCGGGCCCGGCCCGGGCTTCGCCTACAACCCCGACCCGCCGGTCGAGTTCGGGGCGGCGGGGGTGGACGTCGACGTCGCCTGGCTCGACGGCGGTGCCATCACGGCGACGGGCAACAGCTTCGCCGCCCCGGTGATCGCGGGCTACGCGGCACTCATCCTCGCCAAGCACCCGGGCCTGACGCCGTTCCAGGTGAAGACCGTCCTGCAGGCGACCGCCGACAACGCCGCCCCGACCGCCTGAGCCGGTGCCGGAGCGGAACGGATGCGTTCCGGCAGGCGCGGGGTCACAGTGCTGTCCTCCGGCACGGAGGCGACATGGCGACGCGGACGTTCCTGTTCGTGGACCAGGTGGGGTGCCCGAGGGGCAGAAGTGGCCACTTCTGCCCCTCGGGGGCGGAGCTCAGACAGTCGGCGGGACCAGGGAGGCGCTGACCAGCGGGGTGCGGTCCCAGGCGCGGTGCAGCCCGAGGGCGCCGACCAGGCCGGCGGCGAGCGCCCTGTCCGACTTCTTGCCGGTGAGCACGCCCGGGGCCTCGACGTCGATGCCCGCGGTCTGGAGCACCTGCACGCCGTCGCCCCACGCGCCGACCGCCTTCAGGTGCCGGAAGGCCTCCTGCAGCATCACCAGCGCGCGGAAGTCGCCGTCCTTCGGGGCGCCGTCGGCCACGACGATCGCGTCGAACTCGATCGACCGGCCGGTGGCGAAGGTCCGCTCGACGATCTCCACGTCCTTGCCGTCGACGAGCTGCCCGCCGTGCGGGGCGATGACCCGCAGCAGCGCGCCCTCCGCCTCGAGCGCCGTCCGCAGCGTGGCGATGCCCTTGAGGTCGGCGCCGGGACCGGCCACCACGCCGACGATCCGGCCGGCGATCGGGAAGGGGGTCGGCGTGATCTGGCGCAGCGCGGGGGACTCGACGGTGGGCCGGACGGGGTCGAGCTCCGGCGCGGGCAGGCCCAGGCCGGTGGCGACCTGGGTGCACAGCTCGGCGTCGATCCGGGCCAGCACGGTGAGCGCCCGCTCCTTGATGCCCTGCTCGTAGCACTTGCCGAGCTCGAAGGTGTAGGCGTCGATGACGTGCTGCTGCTCGACGCCGGTGAGGCTGGCGTAGAACAGCGCCGGCTGCGAGAAGTGGTCGTCGAAGGACGCCGGCGCCGCGCGCACCGCCTCGCCCTGGATCACCCGCGGCACGTTCACGTAGCCGCCCTCGGCCCAGTCGGAGGGGAACGGCGCGCCCGCGTCGACGCTGTTGGGCGTGTACGGCGCCTGCCCGGTGTGGACGGCGTGCTGGTGGAAGCCGTCGCGGGTGTTGTCGTTGACCGGCGCGTGCGGCCGGTTGATCGGGATCTGGGTGAAGTTCGGGCCGCCGAGCCGGGTGAGCTGGGTGTCGAGGTAGGAGAAGTTCCGGCCGGCCAGCAGCGGGTCGTTGGTCGGCTCGATGCCCGGCACCAGGTGCCCGGTGTGGAACGCGACCTGCTCGGTCTCGGCGAAGAAGTTGGTCGGGTTGCCGTTGAGCACCAGCGTGCCGATCACCTGCACCGGCGCGAGCTCCTCCGGGACGATCTTCGTCGGGTCCAGCAGGTCGATGCCCTCGAACGTCTCCTCGGGGGTGTCCGGGAAGACCTGGATGCCGAGGTCCCACTCGGGGAAGGCGCCGGCCTCGATGGCGTCGTACAGGTCGCGGCGGTGGAAGTCCGGGTCGACGCCCGCGGCGATCTGCGCCTCCTCCCACGTCAGCGAGTGCACGCCCAGCCGGGGCTTCCAGTGGAACTTGACCAGCACGGTCTCCCGGTCGGCGTTGACCAGCCGGAAGGTGTGGACGCCGAAGCCCTCCATCGTGCGGTAGCTGCGCGGGATGCCCCGGTCGCTCATGTTCCAGATCGTGTGGTGGGTGGCCTCGGTGTGGAGGGTGACGAAGTCCCAGAAGGTGTCGTGCGCCGACTGCGCCTGCGGGATCTCCCGGTCCGGGTGCGGCTTGCCCGCGTGGATGATGTCGGGGAACTTGATCGCGTCCTGGATGAAGAAGACCGGGATGTTGTTGCCGACCAGATCCCAGGTCCCCTCCCGCGTGTAGAACTTCGTCGCGAACCCGCGGGTGTCGCGCACGGTGTCGGCCGACCCGCGCGAGCCCAGCACGGTCGAGAACCGCACGAAGACCGGCGTCTCCAGGCCCTTCTCCGCCAGGACGGCGGCCCGCGTGACCTTCGCGGCCTTCCCGTTGGCGGTGAAGACGCCGTGCGCCCCCGCGCCGCGGGCGTGCACCACGCGCTCCGGGATCCGCTCGTGGTCGAAGTGCATGATCTTCTCGCGCAGGTGGAAGTCCTCGAGCAGGACCGGGCCGCGGGGGCCCGCCTTGAGCGAGTGGTCCGAGTCGGGGATCCGGACGCCGTTGGGGGTGGTCAGCGCGTCGCCGGCCTGCCCCCGCGGGTCGCGGCCCGCCGCCGGGCCCTCGTACACCACCCCCGTGGGGCTGACGGTGGCGGGCGCGGACTGGTCGGGCTGACGTGCGGGGGGCATGGCTTCTCCTGACGGGACTGCGAGTGCGGTACCGGACCGCTACCCGGCGCCCGCCGCGTCACACGGACGGCCGCGCCTCCGCGGCAGCCGGGTCCGCGGTCGTCATGCTGACGCGCGTGATCGAGCTCGACGGCCTCACCAAGGAGTACCGGGACCGGGTCGCCGTCGACGACCTCACCCTCCGCATCGAGCCGGGCCGGGTGACCGGCTTCCTCGGCCCCAACGGCTCGGGCAAGACGACGACGATGCGCTGCGTCCTGGGGCTCACCCGGCCCACCGCCGGGACGGCGACGGTGCTCGGCGTGCCCTACCGGCAGCTGGACCACCCGGCGCGGCGGGTCGGCGCGCTCATCGACGCGCGGGCGTGGCACCCCGGCCGCACCGCCCACGCCCACCTGCTCGCCCTCGCGCAGAGCAACGCGCTGCCCCGGTGGCGGGTCGACGAGGTGATCGAGCTGGTCGGCCTCGGCGCCGTCGCCTTCGAGCGGGTGCGCGGCTTCTCCCTCGGCATGGGGCAGCGGCTCGGCATCGCCGCCGCGCTGCTGGGGGACCCCGACGTCCTGATCCTCGACGAGCCGGTCAACGGGCTGGACCCGGAGGGGATCCGCTGGGTGCGCGAGCTGCTGCGCGGGCTCGCCGCCGAGGGCCGCACGGTGCTGGTGTCCAGCCACCTGATGAGCGAGATGGAGGACACCGCCGACCACCTCGTCGTCCTGGGCCGGGGCCGGCTGCTGGCCGACGTGGCCGTTCCCGACCTGCTGGGCGGGCACGCGGCCGTGCGCGTGCGCAGCCCGCAGGCGCCCCTGTTGTCGGCGGCCCTGCGGCAGGCCGGGGCGCTGGTGTCCCTGGAGGTGGACGGCGCGCTGCGGGTGGAGGGCCTGGACACCGTCGCCGTGGGGGACGTCGCCTTCGCGGCCGGGGTGCGGGTGCACGAGCTGACCGCGGTGACGGTCTCCCTCGAGGCGGCCTACCTGGCCCTCACCGGCGACGAGGTCGAGTACCGGGCGGTGGCCCGGTGAGCCGCGGCGTCCCGTTCCCCGCGCTGCTGCGCAGCGAGTGGACCAAGCTGCGCTCGGTGCGTTCGACGTGGTGGTCCAGCGCGGTCTACGTGGTGGTGGTCGGGGCGTTCAGCTGGCTGGCCGCGGCGGTCACCGACCGGGCGCCGGCGGCGGGCGTCGCCGTCTCCACGGCGCTGACCGGGTTCGGGTTCGGCCAGGTCGTGCTCGTCGTCCTGGGCGTCCTCGTCGGGGCAGGGGAGCACACCACCGGCATGGCGCTCGCCTCGTACGCGGCGGTGCCCCGGCGCACCCGGCTGCAGCTGGCCCGGACGGTCGTCGTCGCCGCGCTCGTCGCCGTCCTCTCCGTCGTCCTGGCCGTGGGTTGTGCGCTCGCCGCCCGGCTCCTGACGGTCGTGCCCGGCGGCGTGGACCTCACCGACCCCTCCGTGCTGCGGCCGCTCGGGCTGCAGGTGCTGAGCGCGGTCGCGCTGGTCGTGCTGGGGGTGGCCGTCGGGACGGCGCTCCGCTCGACCGCCGGCGGCGTGGGGGCGTGTCTCCTGCTCGTCCTGGTCCTTCCGGTGCTGCTGGCCGCGGACGGCGGGCCGTGGACCGAGCGGCTCGGTGAGGCCCTGCCGGCGCTGCGGGTCGGCGAGGACGCGTTCCTCGTCGGCGCGTCGACCTGGCCGGTGGGCCTGGTGGTCGTCGGTGCGTGGGCGCTGGGGGCCTGGGCGATCGGCGCCGTGCTGCTCGAGCGCCGGGACGTCTGAGGAGGACCCCGCCCGCCTCACGCCTCGCCGGCTCGGCACGAGCCTGCGGGCGGGGCCGCACCGAAGGCGACGGCCCGGAGGTCACCGAACACCGCCGGCGGCTCGGGGGAGGACCACATCTGGTTGGTCAGCAGGATCGCCGTGGCCCCGCTGACCGGATCGGTCCACCAGGAGCCGCCCAGGCCGCCGTCCCAGCCGAAGGACCCGGCGTGCCGGCCGCCCGGCTCGTCGGCCCGGCGGACGCCGATGCCCAGCCCCCAGCCGCCGCCCTCGTCGTCGACCGGGCCGGCCTGCTCGGTGGTCATCGCCCGGACCGCCGCCGCGCTCAGCACGCGGTTCCCGCGCGGCGTGCGGCCGCCCGCGGCGAGCATCCTGGCGAAGGTGGCGAGGTCGTCGACGGTCGCGACCAGCCCGTCGCCGCCGTCGGGGAACGCCGGCGGTCGGGCCCACTGGCCGTCGGCGGGGTCGTAGAGCGCGCGGGTGCCGTCGTCGGACGGCGGGGTCCAGTGCGGACCGAGCCGGCCGCGCGCGTGCTCCGGCACGCCGAACCCGGTGTCGGCCATGCCGAGGGGATCGAGCACCCGCTCGGCCACCACGTCGGGCAGCGGCCGGCCGGCCACCCGGGCGACGAGGACACCCAGGACGCTCGCGCCGGTGTGGTACAGCCAGCGTTCCCCGGGCTGGTACGCCAGCGGGACGGTGGCCAGCCGGCGCAGCCACTCGTCCGGCTCCGGCGTCGCCTGCGGGTTGGGCCGCCCGGCGGGCAGGCCGGCGTCACCCAGCGCGGCGACCGTCGGCGACGGCCACGGGACGGTGAAGTCCAGCCCGAGCCCCAGCCGGAACGTCAGGACGTCGCGGACGGTGATCGCCCGGCGGGCCGGCACGGTCCCCGCCGCCGGATCGGCCGGGTCGGCGAGGACCCGCCGGTCCGCGAGCTCGGGGAGGACGTCGTCCACCGGGTCGTCCAGGACCAGCGTGCCGTCGTCGACCAGCGCCATCGCCGCCGCGGCGACCACGGGCTTGGTGATCGAGGCGATGCGGAACACGGTGTCCGGTCCGATGCGGTCGTCGCCGCCCGGCGTGTGCGCCCCCGCCGCGCCCCGGGCCACCTCGCCGCCCCGGGACACCCACCACGCCGCGCCGGGCACCCCGCCCGCCGCCACGGAGCCGGCCACCACCGCCTCGACGTCCTCCGCCAGCCCCACGCCGCCTCCCCGGTCCGCTCGCTCCCAGGTCCGACCGGCCGGCGGTCCGGGACTCATCGGTCCCGGGCGGCCCGCCGGATCGCCGACAGGTAGCGCGCGGTCGCCAGGCGCTGCACGACGGTGCTCACCGGCCCGCCGAGACGGGCGAGCGGGGAGGCCAGCCGGGCGAAGACCCGCACCGCGAAGACGACCTCGCCGTCCGGCGTGCGGCGGACGAGGAACGCCTCCTCGCCGCTCTCGGGGTGCCCCGGCAGGGTGCCGTAGCCGAAGCCGTGCTCGTCGCCGTCGGTCCGGGCCCACACGACCCGGCAGGGGATGTCGTAGCCCAGCCGCGGCAGGCCGGCGGTGAGGACGACGACCGTGCCGGGTTCGGACGCCGGACCGCTCGCCGCCACCCGCAGCCCGACGCCGCGCTGCGCCCGCCAGTCGAACACCGCGGCCGCGGCGCGCTCGAACACCGCGTCGCCGCGGCCGACGACGACGGACCGCTCGACGTGGTCGTAGCCGGCCGGCAGCTCGGCGTCCCGGGTCGCGCCCACATCGGGATAGGTGAACGGCGCGTCGGCGAGGTCGGCGGGGGAGGTCGCGCGGAGGAGGCCCACGCCCGCAGTCTCCCCGGCCGGGCCGCCGGTAGGGTCGCGGCCACTGTGCTGCCCGCCGTCACCGCCACCCGCTACGTCACCCCGCTGCGCGAGGGTGGCTCGCTGCCGGGGCTCATGGAGGCCGACGACCTGGGCACCTACGTGGTCAAGTGGCGGGCCGCCGGGCAGGGCGTGAAGGTCCTCGTCGCCGAGGTCGTGTGCGGCGAGCTCGCCCGGGCGCTGTCGCTGCCGGTGCCCGCGCTGGTCACCGTCGACGTGGCGCCGGAGCTGGCGGTGGGGGAGCCCGACCCCGAGGTGCAGGAGCTGCTGCAGCGCTCGGCCGGGCGCAACCTCGGCCTGGACTACCTGCCCGGCGCGCTGGACTTCGAGGCCGGCGTCGCGTCGGTGGAGCCGGAGCCGGCCGGCCGGGTGCTCTGGCTCGACGCGCTGATCGGCAACGTCGACCGCTCCTGGCGCAACCCCAACATGCTGTTCTGGCACGGCCGGCTCCAGCTGATCGACCACGGTGCCGCGCTGACGTTCCACCACCACTGGCCCGGCGCCGCGGCCGCGGTTGCGCGGCCCTACGACGCCGCGCAGCACGCGCTGATCGACTGCGCGCCCGACCTGCGGGCGGCCGACGCCGCGCTCGGGCCGCGGGTGACGCCCGAGCTGCTGGCCGGCGTGCTGGCCCAGGTGCCCGACGAGTGGCTGGAGGGTCCCTCCCCGGACGACGCCCCGGACGCCGTACGCGCCCGCTACGCCGACCAGCTGCTGGCCCGGCTGGCCGCCCGGGACGCCTGGCTGCCGCCGCTGGTGGCCGCCGCGGAGGCCGGAGGGTCGCGCCGCCGGGCGCCGCGGGGCGAGAACCGGCCGTCGTGGCTGGGGCCGCCACCGCCGGAGGGGGTGACCCAGCGATGACCCGGGACACCTTCGAGTACGCCGTCCTGCGGGTCGTGCCGCGGGTCGAGCGGGGGGAGTCGCTGAACGCCGGCGTCCTCGTCTACTGCCGGCAGCGGGACTACCTCGGCTCGCGGGTGCACCTCGACGTCGACCGGCTGCACGCCCTGGACCCGACCGCCGACGCCGAGGCCATCCGGCGGGCGCTGCAGGTGGCCGCCGACGTCTGCGCGGCCGACCCCGGGGTGGGCGCGGCCGGCCGGGAGGCGCTGGGGTCGCGGTTCCGCTGGCTGACCGCGCCGCGCAGCACCGTCGTCCAGCCGGGCCCGGTGCACACGGGGCTCACCGAGGACCCCGATGCCGAGGCGGACCGGCTGCTGCGCCTCCTGGTGCTGCCCGTCGCCGGCTGACCGGGACGGGTGAACGGCGGGTGGCCACCGGGTTCACCGGTCGGCCGCCCGGCGGCCACGGCGCCGTCGATCCGGCTCCCTAGCGTCCGCGGCGGTCCACCGCCGAATCCCAGGAGCATCCTCCGTGACGCTGACGTCCGACCCCGCCCGCCCCGACGCCGTCGACCCCGACGACCTGCCGTCCAACCCGACCAGCAGCACCCCGCTGTCGGACCTCGTGACGGCGCGGGTCTCCCGCCGAGCCGTGCTCACCGGCGGTGTGCTCGCCGCCGCCGGATTCCTGACGACGAGCCTGGTCGCGCCCCCGGCGGCGCAGGCCGCGCCCGGCCGCGGTGCCGGGCGGGCGCTGCTCGGCTTCGCCCCGATCGGGCCGAGCACCGACGACGTGGTGCACGTGCCCGCCGGCTACACCGCGCGGGTGCTGATCCCGTGGGGCACGCCGATCACCGGTGCGCACCCGGCGTTCGTCCCCGGGACCCCCGGCGAGCCCGGCGGCAACGCGTCGGGCAACACCGCCGCCCAGCAGGCCGAGCAGGTGGGCATGCACCACGACGGGATGACGTACTTCCCGCTGGAGTCGGGGCGCCGGGGCGACGAGCGCGGCCTGCTCGTGCTCAACCACGAGTACACCGACGAGTTCTACCTGCACACCGGGAGCTACACCGCCGGCTACAAGCCGATCACCGCTGAGGGCGTGCACAAGTCGCAGGCCGCGCACGGCGTCTCCGTGGTGGAGATCGAGCGCGGCCGCTCCGGCGAGTGGGCCCCGGTGCGGTCCGCCCGCAACCGCCGGATCACCGCCACGTCGCCGATGGCCTTCTCCGGGCCCGCCGCCGGGCACCCGCTGTTGCGCACCGGCGCCGACCCGCAGGGCAGCACCCCGCTGGGCACGATCAACAACTGCGGCAACGGCGAGACCCCGTGGGGGACGTACCTGACCTGCGAGGAGAACTTCAACGGGTACTTCCGGGTCGACGGCCCGCTCGCCCCGGCCGACGCCGCGCGCGTGTCGCGGTACGGGGTGGGCGGCGACCGCAACGGCTGGGCGGCGCACGACCCCCGCTTCGTCCTGACCGCCGGCGACCCGAACGAGCCCAACCGGTTCGGCTGGGTCGTCGAGATCGACCCGTTCGACCCATGGTCGACGCCGGTCAAGCGGACCGCCCTGGGCCGGCTGAAGCACGAGGACGCCACCGTCCACGTGACCAGGGGCGGCCGGGTCGTCGTCTACATGGGCGACGACCAGGTGTTCGAGTACCTCTACAAGTTCGTCAGCGCCGACAACTGGAGGTCGATGCGGGCCCGCCGCCGCAGCCCCCTCGACGAGGGCACGCTGTACGTCGCGCGCTTCGACGCCGACGGCCGCGGCACCTGGATCCCGCTGGTGCACGGGCAGGGTCCGCTGACGGCGGACAACGGCTTCGCCGACCAGGGCGCGGTGCTGGTGGACACCCGGCAGGCGGCGACGCTGGTCGGGGCGACGCCGATGGACCGGCCGGAGTGGACCGCTGTCGACCCCCGCACGGGCACCGCCTACCTGACCCTCACCAACAACACCGAGCGCACCGAGACCGACGCCGCCAACCCGCGGACGGCCAACCGGTGGGGGCACATCATCCGGTGGGACGAGGACGGCGGCGACCACGCGGCGACCGGTTTCACCTGGGACGTCTTCCTGCTCGCCGGCCCGGGAGGCGGCGTCGAGGGCTCCACGATCGCCGCCGAGGACGCCTTCGGCTCGCCCGACGGGCTGTGGCTGGACCCCGACAGCCGGGCGTGGATCCAGACCGACGGCACCCAGCCCGGCTCGGCCAACAACCAGATGCTCGCGGCCGACCCCACGCGCACCGACGTCACGGGAGCGCCGGAGGTGCGCCGGTTCCTGACCGGGCCGAAGCAGTGCGAGATCACCGGCATCGCGATGACCCCGGACCAGCGCACGCTGTTCGTCAACGTGCAGCACCCAGGGGAGAACGGGCAGAGCGCCTGGCCCGCGGAGGACGGCGTCGCCACGCCGCGCTCGGCCACCGTCGTCGTCACCAAGGACGACGGCGGCGTGATCGGCACCTGACGGCCCGCTGCGCCGCTCACGGCGCCGTGACCACCGGGCGCGGGTCACGGCGCCGTGCTGTCGGAGGCCGGGTGCAGGCCTGCGGCATGGAGATCGCCGCCGTGGCCGTGAGCGCCACCGACCTGCCCCGCGCCGTCGCCTTCTACGAGCTGCTCGGTTTCCGCTTCCCGCCGCTCGAGCCGGACTCGGCGCACGTGGAGGCCGAGGCCGGCATCCGCCTCATGATCGACACCGCCACCCTCCTCGAGGGCCTGCACGGCGAACCCCCGCGGCCGGGGAACACCGCCGCCTTCGCGCTGCTGTTCGGCTCGCCCGCCGAGGTGGACGACGCGGTCGGCCGGGTGTCGGCGGCCGGGCGGACCGTCGTGGACGAGCCCTTCGACGCCCCCTGGGGCCAGCGCTACGCGACCGTGGCCGACCCCGACGGGTACCGCATCGACCTGTTCTGTCCCCTGCCGGGGTGAGGGTCAGCCGGGCAGGAGCTCGTCGATCCGGCGGGCGAGCTGCAGGTCCAGTTCGGTGACCCCGCCCGCGGAGTGGGTCGCCAGCGTGAGGTGCAGCGTGCGCCAGCGCAGGTCGACGTCGGGGTGGTGGTCCAGCTCCTCGGCCACGAACCCGATGCGGACGATCGCGGCGACGGCGTCCGGGAAGCCCGCGGTCTCGACGCTGCGGTGCAGTCCCTCGCCGTCCCCCGACCACAGCGGCAGCCCGGACAGGGCGGCGGCGATCTCGTCGGGGGACAGGCGGGGAGGCGGGGCCACGGCGGTGAGTCTGCCGCCTCGAACGGCCGCGTTCCAGGGTGCCGCGGCGCGGCCCCGTCCCGAGGCTCGCCCTGAGCTCGCGAAGGGTGAGGAGGACGGGGTCCTTCGATCGTGGGGTGGAACGGGGTCCTTCGTCAGACGTGCAGGCCGCACTCGGTCTTGCCGATGCCCGCCCAACGGCCCGCGCGCGGGTCCTCGCCCGGGGCCACCGGCCGCGTGCAGGGCGCACAGCCGATGGACGCGTAGCCGATCTCCTGCAGCGGGTTGACCGGCACCTGGTGCTCGGTGATGTAGGCGTCGACGTCGTCCTGCGTCCACGCGGCGAGCGGGTTGACCTTCACCATGCCGCGCTTGTCGTCCCAGTCGACCAGCCGGGTGCCGGCGCGGGTCGGCGACTCGTCCCGGCGCACGCCCGAACCCCAGGCCACGTAGCCGGCCAGCGCCTTCGCCAGCGGCGTGACCTTGCGCAGCGAGCAGCACAGGTCGGGGTCGCGCTCGTGCAGCCGCGGGCCGTACTGGGCGTCCTGCTCGGCGACCGTCTGCGGCGGCTTCACGTCGACCAGCGTGATCGGCATGACCGCGCTGACCCAGTCGCGGGTGCCGATCGTCTCGGCGAAGTGGTACCCGGTGTCGAGGAAGACGACGTTCACCCCGGGCACCGCCCGGGAGGCCAGGTGGGCGAGCAGCCCGTCGGCCATGGACGACGTGACGGCGAACTCGTCCCCGAAGGTGTCCCCGGCCCACGCCAGCACGGCGAGCGCCTGCTCGACCGGGTCGGCGATGCCCTCGAACAGGGCGTCGGCCTCGGCGGCGAGTTCTGGCGTGGCACGTACGGCGGTCGTCATGGGTGCTGCACTCCTGTTCCGGTCAACCGGACGGCGAAGGTCCGCAGGCAGGCGGCGCAGTGCCACTCGCCCCCGTCCCCGTGCGGGGTCAGTTCCTCGTCCCCGCAGTACGGGCAGCAGAACACCGGGAGCTGCCGGACCCTTCCCGCCGTCGGCTCGTCGTCCATGTCAGAGCAGCCAGGCTTCCTCGGCGCGGGCGACGTACGAGGCGAAGGTCTCACCGGGCGCCCGGCGGTCCAGGTAGCCGCGCAGCACCCGCTCGCAGTAGTCCGCGGTCTCCGCCTTGGTCACCTTGTGCCCGCGGAACTTGCGCCCGAAGGCGGCCTCGATCCCCAGGTGCCCGCCCAGGTGCACCTGGAAGCCCTCGACCATCTCGCCGCTGTCGTCGCGCACCATCGACCCCTTGAAGCCGATGTCGGCCGTCTGGAACCGGGCGCAGCTGTTCGGGCAGCCGTTGACGTTGATCGTGATGGACTCGTCGAAGTCCGGCAGCCGCTTCTCCAGCTCGCCGTAGAGCTCCTGGGCGTGCTGCTTGGTCTCGACGATGGCCAGCTTGCAGAACTCCAGGCCGGTGCACGCCATCGTGCCGCGGCGGAACGCACTCGGCCGGACCTGCAGGTCGAGGTGGTCCAACGCCGAGATCAGGCCCTCCACCCGCTCGTCGGGGACGTCGAGGACGACCAGCTTCTGCTGCGCGGTGGCACGGATCCGGCCCCGGCCGTACTCGTCGGCCAGGTCGGCGACCCGGGTCAGCAGCGTGCCGCTGATCCGGCCGGTGCGCAGCGCGAACCCGAGCGCGTTGGCGCCGTCCTTCTGCTTCATGACGCCGACGTGGTCGCGCTGGTCGTGCCGGGCCGGCTCCGGCGCCGGGCCGTCGGGCAGCTCGTGGTGGAGGTACTCGTCCTCCAGCACCTGGCGGAACTTCTCCGGGCCCCAGTCGGCCATGAGGAACTTCATCCGCGCGTGGTTGCGCTGCCGGCGGTAGCCGTAGTCACGGAAGATCGAGGTGACCGCGGCCCACACGTCGGTGACCTGGTCGGGCCGGACGAAGACGCCGATCCGCTCGGCCAGCTTCGGGTTGGTGGACAGCCCGCCGCCCACCCAGAGGTCGTAGCCGGCCTGGCCGTAGTCGTCGAGGACGCCGACGAAGGAGACGTCGTTGATCTCGTGGTTCGTGCAGTGGTCGGCGCACCCCGACATGGACGTCTTCCACTTGCGCGGCAGGTTGCTGAACTCCGGGCTGCCGACGTACTTGGCGACCGTCTTCGCGAGCACGTCGGTCGCGTCGACGACCTCCTCCTCGAGGAGGCCGGCCAGCGGGCAGTTGAGCATGACGCGCGGGGTGTCGCCGCACGCCTCCGTCGTCGACAGCCCGACGGCCTCGAGCCGCCGCCAGATCTCGGGGACGTCCTCGATGCGGATCCAGTGCAGCTGCACGTTCTGCCGGTCGGTCACGTCGGCGACGTCGCGGCCGAACTCCGTGCTGATGCCGGCGATCGTCCGGAGCTGGTCGCTGGTCAGCGCGCCGCCGTCGATGCGCACGCGCAGCATGAAGTAGGAGTCCTCGAGCTCCTCCGGCTCGAGGACGGCGGTCTTCCCGCCGGGGATGCCCTGGGCGCGCTGGGTGTAGAGGCCCATCCAGCGCATCCGGCCGCGCAGGTCGCTGGGGTCGATGCCGTCGAAGCCGGTCTTCGAGTAGATGTCGAGGATCCGCTGGCGGACCGTGAGGCCGTCGGCGTCCTTCTTCATCCGCTCGTTGGGGTTGAGCGGCTCACGGTAGCCCAGTGCCCACTGGCCCTGGCCGCGCTGGGGCCGGTTGCTGGTCCGGGTCGGGCCGGAGCCGGTAGAGGGAGTCACGAGGGCACTTCCTTCTGCGCCGCCCGTCCGGCGCCATACCGGGACGGAGTGGGCGCTGCCAGATCGGAGGGCGCAGCGGAGCTGCGCGGGGGAACCGGGGGTCAGCGCGCGGGGCGACAGACCGCGCTGCTGACCAGCGCCAGATCGATGTGACGGCGCGCGACGAGGAACTGCCCGCGATCGGTCACGCCCTCCATCGTCCCACACGTGGCCAGGGCCGCCGAGTGGAACTCCGACCGTGCCCGCCGGGACCTTCTCTCGGGGTGGCCGGGCGGCGTCACGCGACGGACGCCGGCCGCCCGTCCATCGCCTCCCGGATGCGGGCCACGGACTCCGCGAGCGGCGTCACCGAGGTGTCGATGACCAGCTCGGCGCGGACCGGCGGCTCGTACGGGTCGTCGATGCCGGTGAAGCCGGGGATCTCCCCGGCGCGGGCCCGGGCGTACAGGCCCTTGACGTCGCGGCGCTCGCAGACCTCGATCGGGGTCGACAGGTGGACCAGCACGAAGCGGCCGTGCCGTTCGACCAGCGCGCGGGCCTCCTCGCGGGCGTTCTCATAGGGGGCGATCGCCGCGACGACGACCGTTCCGCCGTGCTTGACCACCTCGCCGGCGACGAAGCCGATGCGGCGGATGTTGAGGTCGCGGTCCTCGCGGGAGAACGAGAGCTCGCTGGAGAGGTGGGTGCGCACCACGTCGCCGTCCAGGACGGTGACCGGCCGGCCGTCGTCCTCCAGGGACGCCACCAGGGCGTCGGCGATCGTGGACTTCCCGGCACCGGACAGCCCCGTGAGGAACACGGTGACGCCCTGCCGCTGCGTGCCTGCCATGCCCGCCAGTCTCGCCCAGGCCGTCCGGCCGCCCGCCACCCGCCCCTCAGCGCGACGGTTCGTCGCCGAAGGAGCGCCAGGCCTCCTCGAGCGCGGTCAGCTCCGCGACGGCGGCCGGCAGCTTGCCCGCAGCCACGTCGGCGAGGGTGACCTCCTCCAGCACCCGCCGGTAGGCCTCCCGCGCGGCCACCCAGACGTCGGCCAGCGGGGCGGCGGCACCCGGGTACTCGACGTCCTCCGGGCGCTCCCCGTGCACCTCGGCGAGGAAGCCCTGCTCGATCCGCATGACCCGGGCGATCGAGACCTCCTCCGGCGGGAGCGCCAGCCGGTAGCCGCCCTCCCGGCCGCGCTGGCTGGTCACCAGCCGGGCGTGCTGCAGGTCGCCGAGGATCGACTGGAGGAAGCGCGAGGGGATGCCCTGCGCGGTCGCGATGCGGTCGCAGGTGAGCGCGCCGGGCGCCGCGGCCGCGAGCTCGACGGCGGCGCGGACGGCGTAGTCGACCCGGGCAGTGATGCGCACGGGGGTCATCCTGCCGTGGGATGGGCCGGCGGACCCGGTCTGGGACCCTGATCGGGTGTCCCAGCTGCGTTTCACCACGCTGGTCGAGGCGCCGCTGACGGTGGCGTTCGACGTCGCGCGCGCCCTCGGCCGGCCGTGGCCGGTGCCGCTGGAGGAGGTCGTGTCGGTGCGGCCGGCGCGGGACGTCTATGCGGTCGGGCCCGGTCGCGGCTGGCGCTGGCTGACCCACTCCCGCCGGTTCACCCCCACCGGCGCCGGCACCCTCGTCGACGAGCAGGTGGACTGGTCGACCTCGCTGCCGGCCCCGCTGGACCGGGTGCTCGACCGCCTGCTGCGCCGCCGCATCCTGCGGGCCATGCGGGCGCACCTGGACGCCTACTCCGCGGCGGCGGCCCGGCGCGCGCTCGACGTCGTCCAGGTGGTCGGCGCCGCGATGGTCGACGGCGACCGCGTGCTCGTGGCGCAGCGGTCGGGTGGGCCGTACGACGGCTGCTGGGAGTTCCCCGGCGGCAAGGTCGAGCCGGGGGAGGACGACCTGACCGCCCTCGTGCGCGAGATCGGGGAGGAGCTCGGCGTCGTCGTCGCCCCGCAGGCGTTCCTCGGGGAGGTCGTGCTGGACGGCGTCGTGGCCGGCGGGCTGCCCGGCGCCTCGACGCTGCGGGTGTGGTGGGCGCGGATCGTCGACGGGGCGGAGCTGACCGCGCTCGAGCACGCCGAGCTGCGGTGGCTGCCCGCCGACGAGCTGGACGCGCTGGACTGGATCCCCGCCGACCGCCCCCTCCTCCCCGCCGTCCGCTCCCTCCTCACCCGCCTCTGACTCGCCTCCGTCGGTTTCCGCGGAAAGCGACGGCACGACCCCCGGCGGTTTCCGCGGAAATCTCCGGGGCGGACGGCGGCCTGTGGACAACTCCCCGAGCACGCCATCAGGTCGGCGAGCATCCGCGGATGCTGCTGCGATCGCTGGGCCTGCACGGTGTGTTCCTCGGGTCCCACGCCGTCGGGGAGGGAGCGCTCTCCCAGAGACAGCTGCGAGAGGGGCCGTACGTCCGCGTGCTCCACGGCGTCTATGCCGACCCGTCCCTCCCGCGGGACCACCTGCTGCGCTGCCGGGCGGCCGCGCTGCTCATGCCAGCGGGAGCGGCACTGGGTGGGAGGTCCGCGGCGGCGGTCCTGGGTGCGCCGGCGCCGTCCTACGGCGACCCGGTCACCGTCGTCCTGCCCGCTCCGCTCAAGTGGGCAGGCCCCAGAGGCGTCCGGGTGCACCGGACCGACCTCGAGACCGAGGACATCGGTCGCGGCGTGGACGATCTGCCGGTCACGTCCCCGTTGAGGACCGCCTGGGACCTCGCGGTGCTGGAGACGGTGCCGACAGCCGTTGGCGTCCTGGATGCGATGGTGCGCAGCGGTCAGGTGACCACGGAACAGTTGCTCGGCCTGATCGACCGGAGCACCGGCCGATGGGGGCTCCGGCGAGTCCAGCGCGCTGTCGACCACGTCGACGGACGCAGTGAGTCACCGCCGGAGTCGTGGGTGCGGGTGGCCTGTGCTCAAGCGGGACTGCCCGCCCCGGTCCCGCAGTACGTCGTCGTCGAGGACGGGGACTTCCTGGGCAAGGTCGACCTCGCGTGGCCGGAGGCCCGGCTGGTCGTCGAGTACGAGGGCGAACACCACTTCGACGAGCTGCAGATCCGACGCGACGACCGCCGGTACGAGCGGCTGGTCGCTGCGGGATGGCGCGTCATCCGTCTGTCGGCGGCGGACCTGCGCGACCTGGAGGCCGTCGTCCGTCGGATCGCCGAGGCGCTGGGTGTGACGGCCCGGGTCGGCTGAGCCGGACCGGCGGTTTCCGCGGAAACCGCCGGGGCCGGCGGCGGGCGCCGGCCGGGTGGCGCGGCGCCCGTCGGCCGTGCGTCCGGGGCTGTGGTTACTTGAAGACGTCCTTGACCTTCTCGCCGGCCTGCTTGAGGTTGCCCGACGCCTGGTCGGCCTTGCCCTCGGCGCGCAGGTCCGGGTCGTCGGTCGCGTTGCCGACCGCCTCCTTGCCCTTCCCGGACAGTTCCTCGGCCTTGTTCTTCATCTTGTCCATGCCGCTCATGCCGGGACTCCTCTCGCTCGGTTCGGGTGGGAGACGTACCCCGGCGGGGCTGACCCGACACCCTGCCGCAACACTTGCGGCCGAACAGGGTCTGCGCCGCAACCCGTACGGCTCCTGACCGGTCGGCTGGCCGCGAGGAGGAGTCCACCCTGTGGGATCCTGAGCCGAGGTCACAAGTCGGTGACGGTCGTGGACGCTCCTCGCGGCGCGCGCCTAACGTCCCCCGTCGTACCGACGAGACTCCGGTACCTGTCCGCAGGTCCACCAGCCGTCCGGCCCATGGCGCCGGGCAGCTGGGAGAACCCGTCCATTCCCCCCGCACCGCGGGACGAGGGAGGCATTGCACGTGAAGTTGAGCAAGCACTCTGCTGCGCTCATCTCGACCGGCCTCGCCGGTCTGATGGTCTTGTCCGCCTGTGGCGGCGGTGACGACGAGGGGGAGGGTGGCGCCAGCGACGGTGCCGGCACCTTCAGCATCTACACCGGCGAGCCCGAGAACCCGCCGGTCCCCGGCAACACCACCGAGCAGAACGGCGACCGCATCGTCAACGCCCTGTGGACCGGCCTCGTGAAGTTCACGCCGGAGGGCGAGATCGACTTCTCCGGCGTCGCGGAGTCGATCGAGTCCGACGACAACGTCAACTGGACCATCACGCTCAAGGACGGCTGGACCTTCCACGACGGGACGGCGGTCGACGCCGAGTCCTTCGTCGACGCCTGGAACTACACCGCCAACCCGGCGAACGCCCAGGACGGCGGCTCCTACCTGTCCCGCATCGCCGGGTTCCAGGAGCTGCAGGACGGCGCCGCGACCGAGCTGAGCGGGTTGACGGTCGTCGACGAGCGCACCTTCACCGTGCAGCTGAGCGCGCCCTTCGCGCTGTTCCCGGCGGTCGTGGGCTACAACTCGTTCTACCCGTTGCCGGACGCGTTCTTCGAGGACCCGGAGGCCTTCGGCAACCGCCCGATCGGCAACGGGCCGTTCCAGGCCGATGGCGACTTCGTCCCCGGCGAGGGCATCACCCTGACCCGGTACGACGACTACGCCGGCGAGGACGCCGCGCAGTCCGGTGGCGTGGAGTTCGTCATCTACGCGGAGCAGGACACCGCCTACACCGACGCCCAGGACGGCAACGTCGACATCGTCGACGTCATCCCGCCGGACGTCATCGAGAGCGCGGAGCAGGAGTTCGGCGACCGGTTCATCGAGACCGAGTCCTCGCAGATCACCTACCTCGGCATGCCGACCTACGACCCGCGGTTCTCCGACCCGCGGGTGCGGCAGGCCCTCTCGATGGCCGTCGACCGCGAGGCGATCTCCGAGGCCATCTTCGCCGGTACCCGCGCGCCGGCGGACTCCTTCATCCCGCCGGTCCTCGACGGCTACCGGTCCGGCTCGTGCACCTACTGCATCCTGGACGTCGAGCGGGCCAACCAGCTGCTCGACGAGGCGGGCTTCGACCGCAGCCAGCCGGTCAACCTGTGGTTCAACTCCGGCTCCGGGCACGACGCCTGGATGGAGGCGGTCGGCAACCAGCTCCGGCAGAACCTCGACGTGGAGTTCACGCTGCAGGGCCAGCTGGACTTCGCCGAGTACCTGCCGCTCGGCGAGCAGAAGGGCTTCACCGGCCCGTACCGCTACGCGTGGAGCTTCGACTACCCGGCCGCGGAGGGTTACCTGACCCCGCTGTTCACGGCCGCGTCCTTCCCGCCCATCGGGTCGAACTACAGCTTCTACGACAACCCGCAGGTCAACCAGGCCATCGCGCAGGGTGACCAGGCGTCGGACGAGGCGGCGGCGATCGAGTCCTACCAGGCGGCGGAGGACATCATCGCCGAGGACATGCCGATGGTCCCGATGTTCTTCACCGAGATCCAGTCGGTGCACACGGAGAACGTCGCCAACGTCCGGCTGGACCTGTTCCAGCGGGTCGTGCTCTCCGAGGTCACCGTCAACTGACCCCTGAGGGCCCGCACCACCCGCCGGGGGCGCCCGTCCGCGAGGACGGTCGCCCCCGGCGGCGCGCGGATCCCGTTCCGGGCACGATGGACTCCGTGCCGCCGGGTCGTCCCGGCGCCACGCCGACCCGAGGGGGGACATGGGCCGCTACGTAGCGCGCCGTCTTCTGCTGACCATCCCGGTCCTGCTCGGCGCCTCATTCCTGATCTTCGCGCTCGTCTACGCCCTCCCCGGGGATCCGATCCGCGCCCTCGGCGGTGACCGGCCGCTCAGCCCCGCGGTGGTCGAGGAACTCACCCAGCGGTTCAACCTCGACGACCCGCTGTGGGTCCAGTACTGGGAGTACCTGAAGAACCTCCTCCAGGGCGACCTGGGCACCGACTTCCGCGGCCGGCCGGTCGCGGACACCATCGAGCGCACGCTGCCGGTCACGGTGCGGCTGACCGTCGTCGCCGTCGTGTTCGAGGTCGTCATCGGCATCATCGCCGGCGTGCTCGCCGGTCTCCGCCGGAACAGCTACTTCGACAACCTGGTGCTCGTCTCGACCACGCTGGTCGTCTCGGTCCCGATCCTGGTCCTGGCCTTCGTCGCCCAGCTGCTGTTCGGCCTGGAGCTGGGGTGGTTCCCCATCGCCGGCACCCGCGAGGGCTGGTACAGCTACGTGCTCCCCGGCCTGGTCCTGGCCGCGGGGTCGCTGGCCTACGTCGCCCGGCTCACCCGGACGAGCCTCGCGGAGAACATGCGGGCCGACTACGTGCGGACGGCGAGGGCGAAGGGGCTGCCCCGGCGCACGGTCGTGGTCCGGCACACCCTCCGCAACAGCCTCATCCCGGTGGTGACCTTCATCGGGGCCGACATCGGAACCCTGCTGGGCGGGGCCATCGTCACCGAGTCGGTCTTCAACCTCCCCGGCGTCGGCCGCGAGGTCTTCGACGCCATCCGCTCCCAGGAGGGGGCGGTGGTCGTCGGCATCGTCACCCTGCTGGTCTTCTTCTTCATCTTCTTCAACCTGGTGGTGGACGTGCTCTACGCCGTCCTCGACCCGAGGATCCGCTATGACTGAGCCCAGTCGCCGGTCCGACCAGCAGCTGGCCGACCTCCGGCACGACGAGGTGGAGGCCGGCACCACCACCGGTCTGGCCTCGCCCTCCGTCGACGTGACCAGTGCCCGGCAGAACAGCCTGTGGAGCGACGCCTGGCGCGACCTGCGGCGCAACCCGCTGTTCTGGATCGGGGCGGTGCTCGGCGTCGTCTTCCTGGTGATGGCGGTGTTCCCGCGGGCGTTCACCCGGGGTGCCGACCCGCGCGCCTGCGACCTGGCCAACTCGGCCGAGCCGCCGTCGGCGGACCACTGGTTCGGCTACGACCAGCAGGGCTGCGACTACCTGGCGAACGTGGTGTCCGGGGCCCGCAACTCGCTGATCATCGGCTTGCTCGCGGTGACGGTCATCCTGCTGCTCGGCGTGCTCGCCGGCGCCGTCTCCGGCTTCTTCGGCGGGGTCACCGACGGCGTCCTCTCCCGGATCGCCGACATCTTCTACGGCCTGCCGCTGATCCTCGGCGCGCTGGTCGTGCTCCGCAGCGGCACCCTGGGCCGCGGCGTCGTCGCCGTGGCCATCGCCCTGGCCGCGTTCAGCTGGATGACCGCGATGCGGCTGGTCCGCTCACAGGTGATCGCGGTGAAGAGCTCCGACTACGTGGCCTCGGCCCGCGCCATGGGGGCCTCCAACCGGCGGATCCTGCTGCGGCACATCCTGCCCAACGCCGTCGCGCCGGTCCTGGTCTACACGACGATCACCATCGGTGTCCTCATCGCCGCCGAGGCGACCCTGACCTACCTGGGCGTCGGTCTCCAGCGGCCGGCGATCTCCTGGGGGCTGCAGATCGAGGCCGGCCAGTCGCTGCTGCGCTCGGCGCCGCACCTCGTGCTCTTCCCCAGCGTGATCCTGACCCTGACCGTGATGGCGTTCGTCATGATGGGCGACGCCCTGCGGGACGCACTCGACCCGAGGCAGCGCGCATGACCCGACCCGGCCCCTCCGCCCCCCTCGTCGCCCCCGGCGCCGGTCCGACCGTCCTCGAGGTCGACGACCTGCACGTCGAGTTCCGCACCCGCAGCGGTGTGGTCAACGCCGTCAACGGGGTGAGCTACCGCCTCGCCGAGGGCGAGACGTTGGCGATCCTCGGCGAGTCGGGCTCCGGCAAGTCGGTCTCGGCGCAGGCGATCATGGGGATCCTCGACACCCCGCCGGCGGTCATCAGCGGCGGCGGAATCCACTTCGCGGGCCGCAACATCCTCGAGATGTCGGAGGAGGAGCAGCGCAAGGTCCGCGGCCCCGGCATCTCGATGATCTTCCAGGACGCCCTGTCGTCGCTGAACCCCGTGTACAGCGTCGGCTTCCAGATCGGCGAGATGTTCCGCGCGCACCGCGGCGCCTCCCGCAAGGAGGCCAAGCAGAAGGCCATCGAGCTGATGGACCGGGTGCGGATCCCGGCGGCCCGGTCCCGGGTCAACGACTACCCGCACCAGTTCTCCGGCGGCATGCGGCAGCGGGTCATGATCGCGATGGCGATCGCCCTCGACCCGCGGGTCCTCATCGCGGACGAGCCGACGACCGCGCTCGACGTCACCGTGCAGGCGCAGGTCATGGACCTGCTCAAGGACCTGCAGCGGGAGACGGGGATGGGCCTCATCCTCATCACGCACGACCTCGGCGTGGTCAACGAGGTGGCCGACAACGTGGTGGTCATGTACGCGGGGAAGATCGTCGAGCGCGGCACGGTGGACGACGTCTTCACCAACGCCGCCCACCCCTACACCGACGGGCTCATGAGCTCGGTGCCCCAGGTGGAGGCCAAGGGTGGCCGGCTGCAGCCGATCGCCGGCCAGCCACCGAACCTGGCGGCGATCCCGTCCGGGTGCTCGTTCCACCCACGCTGCTCGCGTCGCCGGCTGGGGGCGGCCGCCGCCCCGGGCCGCGAGTGCGCCACCGACGTCCCCCCGCTGCGGCTGGTCCTCCCGGGCCGCGAGGCGGCCTGCCACTACAGCGAGGAGTTGCTGGGTGTCTGATCTCCCGACCTCGTCCGCCTCGTCGCTGCGCGGCGCCCTCGGCGAGACCCTGCTCGAGATCCGGGGTCTCAAGAAGCACTTCCCGCTCACCCAGGGCGTCGTCTTCAAGCGGACGGTCGGCCACGTCCAGGCGGTGGACGGCGTCGACCTGACGTTGCGCCGCGGCGAGACCGTCGGCCTGGTCGGCGAGTCCGGCTGCGGCAAGTCGACGGTGTCCAAGCTGCTCGTCGCGCTGGAGAAGCCCACCGACGGCCAGATCCTGTTCAAGGGCAAGGACCTCGCCAGGATGTCCGGCCGGGCACTCAAGGACTACCGGCGCGAGGTCCAGATCATCTTCCAGGACCCCTACGCGTCGCTGAACCCGCGGATGACCGTCGGGGACATCGTCGCCGAGGGCTGGTCGGTGCACGCCGACGTCGCGCCGAAGAAGGGCCGCCTGCAGCGCACCCAGGAGCTGCTGGACCGCGTCGGCCTCAACCCCGACTACGTCAACCGCTACCCGCACCAGTTCTCCGGCGGCCAGCGGCAGCGCATCGGCATCGCCCGCGCCCTCGCCCTGCGCCCCGAGGTCATCGTCTGCGACGAGCCGGTGTCCGCCCTCGACGTCTCGGTGCAGGCACAGGTGGTCAACCTGCTGGAGGACCTGCAGGACGAGTTCGGCCTCTCCTACCTCTTCATCGCGCACGACCTGTCCGTGGTTCGGCACATCTCCGACCGCGTGGCGGTGATGTACCTGGGCAGGATCGTGGAGGAGGGCACCGACGTCGAGGTCTACACCGCCCCGTCGCACCCCTACACCCAGGCGCTGCTGTCGTCGGTGCCCCTGCACGAGCCGGCGCTGCGCGGGCAGAAGGACCGGATCCTGCTGCAGGGGGACGTGCCGAGCCCGGCCAACCCGCCGTCGGGCTGCCGGTTCCGCACCCGCTGCTGGAAAGCCCAGGACGTCTGCGCCGAGGAGGTCCCGGCGCTGGTCGACCGCGGCCAGGGCCACCCGTCGGCCTGCCACTTCGCCGAGGCCCGCGCGGTGGTCCCGGTCGACGTGGAGTAGGAGGCGCGTCGCCGGCCCGGCCGCGGCACCCGCGACAATGTCCCCCGTGACCGCTGAACGACGGCTGCTGCTGGTGCACGCCCACCCGGACGACGAGACGATCAACAACGGCGCGACGATGGCGCGCTACGTCGACGAGGGGGTCGCGGTCACCCTGCTCACCTGCACGCTGGGAGAGGAGGGCGAGGTCCTGGTCCCCGACCTCGAGCTGCTGGCCGTCGACCACGCCGACCAGCTGGGCGGGTACCGGATCGGCGAGCTGCAGGCGGCCATGGCGGCCCTGGGCGTCAGCGACTGGCGGTTCCTCGGCGGGCCGGGCCGCTACCGGGACTCCGGGATGATGGGGACGCCGGCCAACGACCGGCCCCGCGCCTTCTGGAACGCCGACCTCGACGAGGCGGTCGCGCACGCCGTCGCCGTCGTCCGGGAGGTGCGGCCGCAGGTGGTCGTCACCTACGACGAGCACGGCGGTTACGGCCACCCCGACCACATCCAGGCCCACCGCGTCGCCATGGGCGCCGTCGAGGCCGCCGCCGACCCGGGGTACCGCCCGGACCTCGGCCCGGCGTGGGACGTCGCCAAGGTCTACTGGTGCTGCATGCCGCGCTCGGTGCTGCGCGAGGGCATCGCGGCGATGGCCGCGCTGGGGGAGGAGTCCCCGTTCGACTCGCTCGGCGACATCGAGGAGGTGCCGTTCGCCGTCCCCGACGAGCTGGTCACCGCCGCGGTGGACGGCCGGCCGCAGGCCGGGCGCAAGGACGCCGCCATGCGGGCGCACGCCACCCAGATCACCGTCGACGGCCCGTTCTTCGCCCTGTCCAACAACCTCGGCCTCGAGGTCATGGGCGTCGAGTACTACCGCCTCGTGCGCGGCCAGCGCGGACCCGCCGGCGGGGCCCCCAACGGCTGGGAGGACGACCTGTTCGCCGGTCTGACCGGATGAGCCGGAGCCCCTGGGCGCGTGCCGGGGCGGGGCTGCTGGTCGTGGTGATCGCGGTGGAGCTGGCGCTGGTCGAGGTGTTCTGGCTGCCGCTGCGCGTGCTGGGCGTGCTCGTGCCGGTGTCGGTCGTGGCCGCCGTCGCCGGCAACCTGCTGCTGGTGTCGCTGGCCGCCCGGCTCACCGGGTCGCGGGTCGCCGCGGCGCTGCCGGCGCTGGTCTGGCTCGTCGTCGCGGTGGCGGGCAGCATCCGCCGTCCCGAGGGGGACCTGCTCATCACCGGCGGCGGCGTCGCCGGCTTCGTCAACCTGGCGTTCCTGCTCTGCGGTGTGGTCGCCGCGGCCTTCGCCGTCGGCAAGGCGATGGCCGCGCCGCCGGTCAGCCGGGGGCGTACCGGTAGTGGTAGCGGTGGTGCTCGATGAACCCGGCGCTGCGGTAGAACGCGCGGGCGGGCGCGTTGGACGACGTGACCTGCAGGTACACCCACGCGGCTCCGCGCTCGGCGGCCCAGCGCTGCAGCGCCGCCATGACGGCGGTGGCCAGGCCCCTCCGGCGGTGCTCCTCGGCGACGGTCACCGCGGTGACGCCCAGCCAGTCCCCGGTGACCACGCCGCGGGCGACGGCGGCCAGCGGCGCCGGTCCGGGGTCGAGGCGCACGGAGGCGAAGACGACGTCGTCGGCGTTGGTCAGCACCGCGCGGGCGGTGGGCGGCAGCGGGCGGCCGCGGTGGTGGTAGCCGGCCAGCCAGGCGTCGTCCGGCTCGGGGGCGAGCGCGACGGGGACGCCGCCGTCCGGCGGAGGGGTCAGCGGTGCGGTGAGCACCAGGACGTCCTCGTCGCGGTCCCAGCCGGCGGCGGCGAGGGCGGCGTCGGCGGCCCGGGCCTGGCGGCCGGGCAGCTGGGCGCAGGGCCGCAGGTCCCGGTCGCGGTACCAGGTGGCGACGGCGTCGACGGCGTCCGCCAGGGGCAGGCCGGGATCGCCGACGACGAGCACGGAGTTGGCCCGCCCGGTGAAGCCCCCGCCGGCGCGCAGCAGCCAGTCGCCGAGCGCCGCCTCCTCGGTGCCGCGCCACCCCCGCGCGGCGATCCGCTCCAGGCCCGCGACGTCCAGGGGTGAGCGGCTCTGTCCCATGCCGCGATCCTGCGCCGGTGCCCCCCGTCCTCACCCGCGCGGGTCCCCGCGCCGACCCGTCGCACCCACGACCAGCGCGACGCGCCATACTGAGCACCGGAACAACCGGCCTGGCCCCGGCCAGAGCCCGAGCCTGCGCGTCCCCGGGAGGGATCCACCGTGACCTACGTCATCACCCAGGCCTGCGTCGACGTCCTCGACAAGGCGTGCATCGACGAGTGTCCGGTGGACTGCATCTACGAGGGCGACCGGATGCTCTACATCCATCCCGACGAGTGCGTCGACTGCGGTGCCTGTGAGCCGGTGTGCCCCGTGGAGGCCATCTACTACGAGGACGACGTCCCGGACAAGTGGAAGGACTTCTACAACGCCAACGTGGAGTTCTTCTCCGACCTCGGCAGCCCCGGCGGTGCGGCGAAGACCGGCAAGATCGGCAAGGACCACCCGCTGGTCGCTGCTCTGCCGCCGCAGGCGGAAGGGCACTGACGACCACCGTCGCGGGGACGGCGGCCGGCCGGCTGCCCGACTTCCCCTGGGACTCCCTGACCGCGGCGCGGGCGAAGGCGGCCCGGCACGCGGGCGGCGTGGTCGACCTCTCCATCGGGACGCCGGTCGACGACACCCCTGAGGTGCTCGCCGACGCCCTCGCCGGTGCGGGCAACGCACCGGGGTACCCGACCGCCCTCGGCACCGCCGAGCTGCGCACCGCCGCGGCCGGCTGGCTGCAGCGACGGCTGGGCGTGCACGTGGCGGACCCGCTCGGCACCGACCCCTCGGTCATCCCGACCGTGGGCTCCAAGGAACTGGTCGCGCTGCTGCCCACGCTGCTGGGCCTGCGCGGCGGCGGGAGCGTCGTCCTCCCCGAGGTCGCCTACCCCACCTACGAGGTCGGGGCGGTGCTGGCCGGGCTCAAGGTGCGCCGCACCGACACCCCGCCGGACGACGCCACCGGCATCGTGCTCGCCTGGCTCAACTCGCCGGGCAACCCGCACGGCCGCGTGCTCACCGACGACCAGCTGCGGCGCTGGGTGGCGTGGGGCCGGGCGCACGGCATCCCGGTCGTCGCCGACGAGTGCTACGTGACCCTCGGCTGGGACGTGACGCCGCGGTCGATCCTGCACCCGGAGGTCGCCGGGGAGGACCACAGCGGCCTGCTGGCCGTGCACTCGCTGTCCAAGCAGTCCACCGCCGCCGGCTACCGGGCCGGGCTGCTCTCGGGTGACCCGGAGCTGGTCCGCCAGGTCTGGGAGGTGCGCCGCCACGTCGGCCTGCTGGTGCCGGGCCCGGTGCAGGTGGCGATGACCGCCGGGCTGGCCGACGACGCGCACATCGACGTGCAGCGGGAGCGCTACCGCGCCCGGCGCGACAAGCTGGCCGCCGCGGTGCGCCGGGCCGGCGCCCGCATCGACCACTCCGAGGCCGGGCTCTACCTCTGGGTCACCCGCGACGAGGACTGCTGGACGACGATCGACTGGCTGGCCGGCCTGGGCATCGTCGCCGCCCCGGGGTCGTTCTACGGCCCCGCGGGCGTCCGGCACGTGCGCCTGGCCCTCACCGCCACCGACGAGCGGATCGCCGCCGCGGTCGAGCGCCTGGCGGGATGAACCCCGTCGTCCCTCCCGCGCTGGTCGCGGCGATGGGCGACCTGCACGGCGACGCCGGACGGAACTGGTGTGCCGGGCTGCCCGACGCGGTGCGGCGCGCCGGTGGGAGGTGACGGTCGGTCCGCCGTACCCGGCCACCTACCACTGGGTGGCGCCGGCGGTGCGGGCCGACGGGGTCGCCGTCGTCCTCAAGCTGGGCCTGGCCGGGGACCTCGCGGAGGAGGCGGCCGTCCTCGGCGCCTGGCGCGGTCACGGCGCGGTGCGGGTGCTGGCGTACGAGCCGGACGACGGCGGGACGGCGGCTCTGCTGGTGCGGGCCGCCGTCCCGGGCAGCGACCTGTGCACCCTGCCCGACGAGCAGGCCCTCCCGGTGCTGGCAGCGGTCGCCCGCCGGCTGCACGACAGCGGCGCGGCCCGGCCCGAGGGCGTCCCGGACAGCCGCCGGCGGGTGCCGCTGCTGCGCGCCGGTCACCCGCTCGTGCCGGCGACGGTCACCGGCGCCGCCGCCGACGTCCTCGAGGGGCTGCTGGCCACCGCGGCGCCGCCGGTGCTGTCCCACGGGGACCTGCACTCGGCCAACGTGCTCCGCGACGGGGACGGCTGGGTGGCGATCGACCCGCACGGCGTCTGGGGCGAGCCCGCGCTGGACGCCGGCACGGCGCTGCACAACCCGGTGCGGCCGTGGGCGTCGGTCCCCGGGCTGCCGGACCTGCTGGCCCGTCGGGTGGCCCTGCTCGCCGAGGGCCTGGGCGTGCCGGCCGCGCGGGTCCGCGACTGGGGCCTGGTGAGCGCCGCCGTCGGGGCGGTGTGGACGGCCGAGGACCACGGCCGGCGCTACGACGACGCCGTCGCGCTGGTCGCCGCGCTCAGCGCGCTCGACGCCTACGCGCTCGGGGCCGGCGCCCTCGGGTGAGGTCAGCCGCAGGGCAGGTCGTCGACGTCGATCGCGGCCGTGAGTTCGACGGCCATGCCCTCGTGCTTCTGGTAGGCCTCGGGGAAGCCGCTGCGCTGCACGATCTGGGCGGCGTCGGTGAGCCGGCGGGTCTCCCAGCCGGGCACGCGCACCAGCCCGTCGTAGAACTTCCCGGCCGCGTAGACCGGGTCCTGCACCTGCGCTTCGGTGCCCCAGCCCTGCGACGGACGCTGCTGGAACAGCCCGAGGGAGTCCCGGTCCCCGTAGGCCAGGTTGCGCAGGCCCGACTCCTGCATGGCCGTGGCCAGGGCGATGACGACGGCCCGCTCGGGCAGCCCGCGGTCGTGGCCGACCCGGGCGATCGCCCGGGCGTTGGCGATCTGCTCAGGGGTGAGCTGCACGCCGGTCGCGGGCAGGGTGCACTCCGCGGTCACGGTGGCGGTGTCCTCCGGGTCGTTCGTCGTCGTGAGCGCCACGAGCGCGACCACGGCCACCACCACCGCGAGCCAGGCCCAGGACGCCAGGTCCCGGCGGCGGTTGCGCCGCCCCGGCGACGGGCGGCGCGCCGACGGCCGTCGACGGCGGTGCGGACGGCGGGCCGAGGAGGGGCGCCGGGCCGCCGTCCGCCGGACCGGGCGGGCCGCGGTCGCACTCCGTCCACTGCTCATCACCGCCGACTCTAGGTGCCGGTGCCGCGAGGACCGTGGTGTCGCGGCCGAGGTGTCCGTCGCTAGGGTGCCTCCGCCCGTCACCTGTGAGGAGACCGATGAGCGACGTCCTGCTGCCCGGCATCACCGCCACCCGCGTGCCCACGCCGCGGCTGACGCAGAACGTCCTGCAGCCGGCCGGCACCGACCCGGCCGGCCCGGGCGAGGCGGTGCTGTTCGTGCACGGCAACGTCAGCTCCGCGCTGTTCTGGCAGCAGCCGATGCTGGCGCTCGCGGAGACCGGGCGGGTGCGGCCGCTCGCCGTCGACCTGCGCGGGTACGGCGACACCGATCCGCTGCCCATCGACGCCCGGCGCGGCGTGCGCGACTGGGCCGACGACGTCGCGGCGCTCGTGGAGGCGCTCGGCCTGGAGCGGGTGCACCTGGTCGGCTGGAGCATGGGTGCGGGTGTGGTGCTGCAGTACCTGCTCGACCACCCGGAGCGGGTCGCCTCGGTGGCGCTGGTCGCGCCGATCTCCCCGTACGGCTTCGGCGGCACGGCCGGCCCCGAGGGACGGCGGCTCTCCGACGAGGGCGCCGGCGCGGGCGGGGGCGCGGCCAACCCCGCGTTCGTGGCCGCCCTGGCCGCCGGCGACACCAGCGCGGACGAGCCGACCAGCCCGCGGTCGATCCTGCGGGCCTTCTACGTCGCGCCCGGCTCGCTGCCGATCGACCCGCAGCTGGAGGACGTCTTCGTCGCGTCGATGCTCAGCACCCGCACCGGCGAGGACCACTACCCCGGCGACGCCGCCACCTGCGGCACCTGGCCCGGCATCGCGCCGGGGGAGCGCGGGGTCCTCAACACGATGGCGCCGACGGTCTTCGACCTCAGCGGGGTCGTCGACCTGGCCCAGAAGCCGCCGGTGCTGTGGATCCGCGGGGACGCCGACGCCATCGTCTCGGACGCGTCGATGTTCGACCTGGCGCAGCTCGGGGCGCTGGGCGCGGTGCCGGGCTGGCCGGGGGAGGAGGCCTGCCCGCCGCAGCCGATGGTCGCCCAGACCCGCGCGGTGCTGGACCGCTACGCGGCGAGCGGCGGCGCCTACCGCGAGGTCGTGCTGCCCAGCGTCGGCCACTCCCCGCACGTGGAGCGCCCGCAGGAGTTCGTCGTCGCGCTGCTCGAGCACCTGAGCTCCCCGGCGGCCGCGCCGTCGAACACCCCGGAGACGCCCGGGCCGGGGGACCTGGGCTGATCCGGCCGGGCCTCAGGCCCCGGCGGGCACCGGCGGCAGTTCGGCCAGGCCCGGCGCCAGGCGGTCGTCGGTCACGTCCTCGTCGGTCATGCGCCCGGTCAGGTACGCCTCGTACGCCGCCAGGTCGAAGTGGCCGTGCCCGCACAGCGCCGTGAGGATCACCTTCTCCTCGCCGGACTCACGGCACGCCTGTGCCTCGCGCAGGCAGGCGGCGAGCGCGTGCGACGGTTCCGGCGCCGGGACGATGCCCTCGGTGCGGGCGAAGCGCACGGCGGCCGCGAAGCACTCGGTCTGCGGCAGCGCGAGCGCCTCCACCAGCCCCAGCTCGTAGACGTGCGAGAGCAGCGGGGACATCCCGTGGTAGCGCAGCCCGCCGGCGTGGATGGGGTCGGGGATGAACCGGTGGCCGAGCGTGTGCATCTTCAGCAGCGGGGTCATGCCCGCGGTGTCGCCGAAGTCGTAGGCGTACACCCCGCGGGTCAGCGACGGGCAGGACGCCGGCTCGACCGCCCGGATCGTCGGGGACATCCGGCCGGCCAGCTTCTCGCGCAGGAACGGGAAGGCCAGGCCGCCGAAGTTGGAGCCGCCCCCGGTACAGCCGACGATGACGTCCGGACGCTCGTCGACGGCGGCCAGCTGGAGCAGCGCCTCCTCGCCGATGACGGTCTGGTGCAGCAGGACGTGGTTGAGCACGCTGCCCAGGGCGTAGCGGGTCTGCGGGTCCTGCGCGGCGACCTCCACCGCCTCGCTGATCGCGATCCCGAGCGACCCGGGGTGCTGCGGGTCCTCGGCCCGGACGTCGCGGCCGGCGGCCGTGAGCTCCGAGGGCGAGCGGTGCACGGTCGCCCCGAAGGTCTCCATCATGACCCGCCGGTAGGGCTTCTGGTCGTACGAGGCGCCGACCATCCACACCTCGCACTCGAGGTCGAACAGCGCGCTGGCGAAGGCCAGCGCGGTGCCCCACTGCCCGGCGCCGGTCTCGGTCGTCAGCTTCCGCACGCCGGCCTTCGCGTTGTAGTAGGCCTGCGGAACGGCGGTGTTCGGCTTGTGCGAGCCGGCCGGTGAGACGCCCTCGTACTTGTAGTAGATGCGGGCGGGCGTGCCGAGGGCCTTCTCCAGCCGGCGCGCGCGGTACAGCGGCGAGGGCCGCCACAGCCGGTAGACGTCGAGCACCTCGCCGGGGATGTCGACGAAGCGCTCGGCGGTGACCTCCTGCGCGATGAGGTCCATCGGGAAGAGCGGGGCCAGGTCGTCGGGGCCCACGGGCTGCATCGTCCCCGGGTGCAGCGGGGGTGGCGGTGGGCTGGGCAGGTCCGGGACGACGTTGTACCACTGCGTCGGCAGCTGGGACTCGTCGAGCTGGATCTTGGTCCGCGTCTCGGTCACCGTCGTCTCCTCCGACTCGGTCCGCGCACGAGTGCGGGCGAGCGTAGTGCCGGACGCCGTCGGTTTCCGCGGAAACCGACGGGGCTCGGTCCACCCCGGACTTTCGGCGCGGAAAGTCCGGTAGCCGTAGGCGTCGGTTTCCGCGGAAACCGACGGGGCTCGGTCCACCCGGGGGAGTCCGGGAGGTGTTCAGTTCTTGTGGAGCTCCGCGTTCAGCGCGCCCCAGTCGCCGTCGCGGGGCAGGGCCTCCAGCGCGCCGCTGACGCTGTTGCGCCGGAACAGCAGCCCGTCCCGGCCGGAGAGCTCCGCGGCCTTGACCACCGAGCCGTCGGGGAGGGTGACCCGGGAGCCGGCCGTCACGTAGCAGCCGGCCTCGACCACGCACCGGTCGCCGAGGGAGATCCCGACGCCGGCGTTGGCGCCCAGGAGGCAGCCCGAGCCGATCGAGATGACCTCCTTCCCGCCACCGGAGAGGGTGCCCATGATCGACGCGCCGCCGCCCACGTCGCTGTCGGCCCCGACGACGACGCCGGCGCTGATCCGGCCCTCCACCATCGACGGGCCGAGCGTCCCGGCGTTGAAGTTGACGAAGCCCTCGTGCATGACCGTCGTCCCCTCGGCCAGGTGCGCACCGAGCCGCACCCGGTCGCCGTCGGCGACCCGCACGCCCGAGGGGATGACGTAGTCGACCATCCGCGGGAACTTGTCGACGCCGAACACGGTGACGTGGCCCAGTGCCGCCCGGAGCCGGTGGACGTTGAAGGTCGCCGCCTCGACCGGGCCGGCGCTGGTCCAGGCGACGTTGGTGAGCAGCCCGAAGACCCCGGTCATGTCGGCACCGTGCGGGCGGATCAGCCGGTGCGAGAGGAGGTGCAGCCGCAGCCAGACGTCGTGGGTGTCGACCGGCGGCGCGGACAGGTCGGGGATGACGGTGCGGACGGCGATCACCTCGACCCCGCGGGCCTCGTCGCGGCGCACCAGGCCGCCGTAGTCGGGGCCCAGCTCCCCGGAGAGCTCGAGTGCCCCGAGCCGGCTGGTCCCAGCCTTGGCGCCCTCGGGCGCACCGAGCCGGGGCTCGGGATACCAGGTGTCGAGCACCGTGCCCGAGGGGGTCACGGTGGCCAGACCGGCGGCGACGGCGGAGAGCGGGGCGGTGTCGGTCACGGCGACGACGCTACCGAGGGCGGGACGACGGCGTGCCCGGCGGCCCGCGGGGTGAACGTCGGGTGACCGGTCGGTGCCCTGGCGCGCTGCGGCGGCCGGGCGCGACCGCCGCCCGTAGGCTCGGCTGCCGTGAGTGCCGCGCTCGATCTGTCCGCCGACGTCCTGACGCTGACCCGGGCGCTGGTCGACACCCCGTCGGTGTCGGGCACCGAGGAGGCGCTGGCCGACGCGGTGGAGACGGCGCTGCGCGGGCTCGGCGGCCTGGAGGTCGAGCGGGTCGGCAACGCCGTGCTGGCCCGCACCAGCCTCGACCGGCCCAGCCGGGTGGTGCTGGCCGGCCACCTGGACACGGTGCCGATCGCCGACAACGTGCCCAGCCGGCTAGACGAGGAGTCCGGCCGCCTCTACGGCTGCGGCACCAGCGACATGAAGGCCGGCGACGCGGTGATGCTCCGGCTGGCCGCGCGGTTCGGCGTCCCCGGTGCGGAGCCGGCGCACGACCTCACGTTCGTCTTCTACGACAACGAGGAGGTCGAGGCGGTCAAGAACGGCCTCGGCCGGGTGGCGCGGGAGCGCCGCGGTTGGCTGTACGGCGACCTGGCGGTCCTGCTGGAGCCGACCGACGGCGAGATCGAGGCCGGCTGCCAGGGCACCCTGCGGGCGGTGCTCGAGGTGCCCGGACGGCGGGCGCACAGTGCGCGCGGCTGGCTGGGCGTGAACGCGATCCACGGTGCCGCCGACATCCTCACCACACTGGCCCGGTACCGGGCCCGCGAGGTCGAGATCGACGGCTGCACGTACCGCGAGGGCCTCAACGCCGTCCGGGTCGAGGGCGGGGTCGCCGGCAACGTCATCCCGGACCGGTGCGCGGTGACGGTGAACTTCCGCTACGCGCCGGACCGGGACGAGGACGCCGCCGAGGCGCACGTCCGCGAGGTGTTCGCCGGCGCGCTGGCGGCCGGCGTGACGCTGACCGTCGTCGACAACGCCGGCGGTGCGCTGCCCGGGCTGGCCGAGCCCGCGGCCGCCGCGTTCGTCGCCGCCGTCGGCCGGCCGGCGCGGGCCAAGCTCGGCTGGACCGACGTCGCCCGGTTCGCGGCCTTCGGCATCCCCGCCGTCAACTACGGGCCCGGCGACCCGCAGCTCGCCCACACCCGCGAGGAGCACGTCGTCGTCGACCGGCTGCAGCCGGCCGAGGACGCGCTCGTCGCCTATCTCTCGACGCCCACCGGAGGAAGCGCCGCATGACGACCACCCCTGAGCCCGCGACCGGCCGCAAGCCGCGGCCCACCCGGCACCGCGGCCCGGTCATGCTGCGCGGCGGCGAGCCGGACCCGCGCACCCAGGGGACGACGACCGATGCCCGGCTGCTCGACCGCCGCGGCCCCACCGACTGGGTGCACACCGACCCGTGGCGGGTCCTCCGGATCCAGAGCGAGTTCGTCGAGGGCTTCGGCCTGCTCGCCGAGCTGCCGCGCGCGGTCAGCGTCTTCGGCAGCGCGCGCACGCCCCGCGACCACCCCCACTACGAGTCCGGCGTCCGGATCGGCGCGGCGCTGGCCGACGCCGGGTACGCGGTCATCACCGGCGGCGGTCCCGGGGCGATGGAGGCGGCCAACCGCGGCGCCTCGGAGGCCGGCGGGCTGTCCGTCGGGCTGGGCATCGAGCTGCCGTTCGAGCAGGAGCTCAACGAGTGGGTGGACGTCGGCATCGCGTTCCGCTACTTCTTCGTGCGCAAGACGATGTTCGTGAAGTACGCCCAGGCGTTCGTGATCCTCCCCGGCGGCTTCGGCACCCTCGACGAGCTGTTCGAGGCGCTCACCCTGGTGCAGACCCGCAAGGTCACCCGGTTCCCCGTCGTCCTCTTCGGGTCGGAGTACTGGACGGGGCTGGTCGACTGGATGCGCGGCACGATGGTCCCGGCTGCCACCATCCGGGAGAGCGACCTGGACCTGTTCACCGTGACCGACGACGTCGACGAGGTGGTCCGGGTCATCCAGGAGGCCGAGGCCGGCCGCGTGGCCGGCGACGCCGGCGGTGGGATGCGGTCGCTGCCGGTCGACACCGCGCCCAGCGACGCCTGAGCCGTGCTCTCCGCCGTCGTCTTCGTCGTCACCGTCCTGGTCGTGGGGGCCCTGGTCTTCCTCGGCGGGTCGCTGCTGCTCGGGCGCGGGGAGACCCGGCCACCGGCCGATCCGGACCACTCGCCGGTGGAGCTGCCCGAGGACCGGCCGGTCACCGCGGACGACGTCCGCGGGCTGCGGCTCTCGGTGACCGTCCGCGGCTACCGGATGACCGAGGTGGACTGGCTGCTGGAGCAGCTCGCCCGGACGCTGGAGGAGCGCGACGCGGAGCTGGCCGCGCTGCGCGGCCGGGTGGACGCCGGTGGCCCGGGCGACGCGCCGTCCGGCCCGAGCGGGCGGCACGCGCGTGCCTGAGCTGGTCGAGACCGTCGACGTCGACGCGCCACCCGAGCGGGTGTGGGCCGCGCTCACCGACTGGACGCGGCAGGGCGAGTGGATGCTCCTCACCGACGTGGAGACCGTCGGCGACACCGTGGCGGGCGTGGGTGCCCGGTTGGCCGCCCGCACCGGCGTCCCCTGGCGCCGCGGCCGGCACCTCGGGGTCCTGGACACGATGGTCGTCACCGAGTGGGACCCCCCGCGGCGCGTGGTCGTCCAGCACACCGGCCGGATCGTGCGCGGCCCCGGCATCTTCGTCGTCACGCCGCGGGGCGAGCACGCGACCCTGGAGTGGACCGAGCGGCTGTACCTGCCCTTCGGCGTGCTGGGCCGGCTGGGCTGGCCGCTGGTGCGCCCGGTCATGGTGATCGGGGTGCGCCGCTCGCTGCGCCGGTTCGCCGCGTTCGCCGCGACGCACCCCGGCTGAGCGCGACGGGCCTGGTCAGGCCGGCCCCCGCGGCCCAGACTGGAGCCATGACCGAGCGCGCCGGCGGGCCCTTCGACCTCAGCCTCGAGGAGTTCGACCGCCTCGTCCGGGTACCCGAGGAGGTCCGTGAGGAGTGGGTGCCCGTGGTGCCGCCCGTCGTGCCCGACCCGTCCACCTGGCTCGCGGCCGGCGGCGGCGGGGGAGCGGACGCCGGCGGCTGCGACGGTGACTGAGCAGCACAGCGGGTGACCGCGGCGCGGATCCGGGCGGAGCTGGCGGCGGCCGCCGACCCCGAGCGGGCCGCCGGGATGGCCCGCTACTTCCAGGTCCGGCCCGGCGGGTACGGGGAGGGTGACCGGTTCCTCGGTATCGGCGTGCCCGCGCAGCGGCGGATCGCGCGGCGGCACGCGGCCACCACGCCCCTGGAGGACGTCGAGGCGCTGCTCGCCAGCCCGCTGCACGAGGAGCGGCTGACCGCCCTGTTCGTGCTGGTGCAGCGCTTCGGCACGGCCGACGTCGGCGAGCGGCAGCGGATCGTCGACCTCTACCTGCGCTGCCGGGCGCACGTCTCCAACTGGGACCTGGTCGACGCCTCGGCGCCGTACCTCCTCGGTCCCTGGCTGATCGACCGGGACCGCGCCGTGCTGGACGAGTTGGCGGCCTCGCCGTCGGTGTGGGACCGCCGGATCGCGGTGATGGCGACCTTCGCCCTCATCCGCGCCGGGGAGTTCGCGCCGACGCTGCACCTGGCCGACCGGTTGCTCGACGACCCGCACGACCTCGTGCACAAGGCGGTCGGCTGGATGCTGCGCGAGATCGGCGACCGCGACCGCGCCCTGGCCGAGGAGTTCCTCGCGTCCCGCTACCGGCGGATGCCGCGGACGATGCTGCGCTACGCGATCGAGAAGTTCCCGCCCGAGCGGCGCCGCGGCTACCTCGCCGGGACGGTCTGACCTCAGCGGCGCCGGGAGCGGACGAACTCCAGGGCCTCGCGGGCCAGCGGCAGGTCGGAGGCGGGATCGCCGTCCGGCAGGGTGACCCACTCGCGGTACGGCTGCCCCTTGCCGTTGCCGAACGGCGCCCCGGTGCCCGCGGCCAGCAGCGCCTCGACCCGCGTGCCCGGCAGCTTGAGCACCAGCGCGCCCTGCACGAGCATCGCGAAGATCGAGCCGCCGGCCCGCAGCGTGGCCGAGCCGAAGCGGCGACCGCCGTCGGCGTCGGGCGGCGTCACCCCGGGGTCGTCGGCGAGGGCGTCGACGAGGGCGGTGAAGCGGTCCTGTGCGTCCACCCGCCCATGTCAGCGGTCCAGGTGCCGGTGCACAAGCCCGGCCGGGCGGACGCGCGGCTGACGTACCAGCGTCAGGCGCGCTCGGTGGCCAGCCGGGCGCCGAAGCCGAGCAGCGCGCAGCCGGTCAGCGCGTCGAGCGCGCGGCGGAGCGGTCGCCGGGAGAGCACCGCGCGGGCCCGGTCCAGCCCGGCGACCAGCAGCAGCAGCCAGCCCAGCCCCAGGACGGCGTGGGTGAGCGCGAACGCCGCCAGCACCGGCACCGTGGCACCCGGGCCGAGGAACTGCGGCAGCACCGCGAGGTAGAAGGCGAGCACCTTCGGGTTGGTGATGTTGGAGACGAGGCCCTGCCGCCAGCCGGCCAGCGCCTGCCCGGTGGGGGCGTCTCCGGCCGACAGCGCCGGGTAGCGGCCGCGCACGGCCGAGCGCAGCGCCTGCACGCCGAGCCATCCGAGGTAGGCCACGCCGGCCCAGCGGATCGCCTGGAACACCGGCTCGACCCGCACGACGACGGCGGCCAGCCCTGCGGCCGCTGCGACGCCCTGCACCACGTTGGACGAGGTGATGCCGAGCGCGGCCCAGGCACCGCGGCGCCGCCCGCCGGAGAGCGTGTTGGTCACGACCACCGCGAAGTCCGGCCCCGGCACGAGGACCAGCACCGCGGCGAAGAGGACGAAGCCGCCGTACCCCGACATGAGCCCACCGTAGGACGTCGGTGGGCTCGGGCAGGATGTCCGCCGTGAGGTCGTGCAGCGCAGCGCGTCGGCAGCGATGAGCCGGAAGGGCTGGGCGCTGTTCCTGGCGATGTCGGTGATCTGGGGTGTCCCGTACCTGCTCATCAAGGTGGCGGTCGGCGAGCTCTCCCCGGTCATGGTGGTCTTCGGCCGCTGCCTCCTCGGCGCGGCGCTGCTGCTGCCGTGGACGGTCGCCCGCGGCCAGCTGCGCCCGGCGCTGCGGTACTGGAAGCCGCTGCTGCTGTTCACCGTGCTGGAGATGACCGGCCCCTGGCTGCTGCTCTCCTACGCCGAGCAGACGCTGTCGAGCTCGCTGACCGGGCTGCTGGTGGCCGGCGTCCCCTTCGTCGCCGCGCTGGCCGGCCGGCTGGCGGGCGACGAGGAGCGGCTCACACCGGTGCGGCTGGCCGGCATGGGCCTGGGCGTCGTCGGCATCGCCGTCCTGCTGGGCCTCGACGTCGAGGGGCTGGCCCTGCTGCCGCTGCTGGCGGTGGCGCTGGTCGTCGTCGGTTACGCCACCGCTCCGCTGATCGTCAGCCGGGCGCTGCCCGACGTGCCCGGGGTGGCGGCCAGCGCGATCGCGCTCACCGTCACCGGTGTCGTCTACGCACCGTTCGCCGTCCCCCGGCTGGGCTCGGCGGTGCGGGCTCCCGCCGACGCGCTGCTGTCGGTGCTCACCCTCGGAGTGCTGTGCACCGCGGTCGCCCTGGCGCTGTTCTTCGCGCTGATCCGCGAGGTCGGTCCGCAGCGGGCGCTGGTCATCACGTTCCTCAACCCGGCGGTCGCGGTGCTGCTGGGCGTGCTGCTGCTCGACGAGCCGTTCACCCTCGGCCTCGCCGTCGGGCTGCCGGTCATCGTCCTGGGCTGCGCGCTGGCCACCCGGCGCAGCCCCGTGCGCACCGACCGCTGCGAGCTGTCCGACGTCGACGCCGCCGTCCCCTGACCCCGGCGGCCGGTCAGCCCAGCCGGCGCAGCTGCGGCGGGGGTAGCGGTGCGACGGGGCGGAGGGAGGTCGCCGGCGCGGCCACCGGACGACCGTAGGGGTGTCGGTGCCCCCGGCTAGCGTTCCGCGCCGTGGACCGCATCAGGTGTGAATGGGGGGACAGCGCCCCCGAGTACGTCGTCTACCACGACGAGGAGTGGGGCACCCCGCTGCACGGCGACGACGCCCTGTTCGAGCGGCTCTGCCTGGAGGCGTTCCAGTCGGGGCTGTCGTGGATCACCATCCTGCGCAAGCGCCCGGCGTTCCGGACCGCGTTCGCCGGGTTCTCGATCGACGCGGTCGCCGAGTTCACCGAGGAGGACGAGGCCCGGCTGATGGCCGACGCGGGCATCGTCCGGAACCGGGCCAAGATCCGGGCGTCGATCGCCAACGCCCGGGCCGCGCAGCAGGTGCCGGAGGGGCTCGACGCGCTGCTGTGGTCGTTCGCACCGCCCGGTCCGCGGCCCCGTCCGGCGTCGCTGGCCGACGTCCCGGCGACCAGCCCCGAGTCCACGGCGATGGCCAAGGAGCTCAGGCGCCGCGGCTTCGTCTTCGTCGGCCCGACGACCGCTTACGCGCTCATGCAGGCCACGGGGATGGTCGACGACCACGTCGCCGACTGCTTCCGGGCGGGCCCCTGAGGGGGCTCGTGTTGGAACCCTGCCGCGGATACGGGATCATGGGACCGGAGCTGAGCATCGACGAACGCCACACCACGACCGGCCCGGTCGTGGGTGGCCGGTGAAGGAGGCACGCATGGCGGCCATGAAGCCGCGCACTGGTGAAGGTCCCCTGGAGGTCACCAAGGAGGGGCGCGGCCTGGTCATGCGCGTACCGCTCGAAGGCGGCGGTCGCCTGGTCGTCGAGCTGTCGCCCGACGAGGCCGCGGCCCTCTCCGAGGCACTGAAGGGCGCGACCAGCTGAACACCGCAGCGCATCTGCCCCCGGGCAGCCCCGCGCAGGACGTCACGGCCCCGGCCGCCGGCAGCACGCCGGCGACCGGGGCCGCGCCGTTGCCGCGGGTCGAGGTCACCACCACGCTGCCGGCGCTGGGGGAGGACGACGTCCTCGCCGTCCCGGTCGGCTCCGGCACGGCGCTGCCCGGCTGGCTGGAGGCACCCGGCTCCCCGGTCGACGCCGCGCTGCTCACCGGCGCGCTGCGTGACACCGGCAACACCGGCCGGCCGGGCACGATCACCAACGTCCCGGTCCCCGGCCGGCGCCCGCGCAGCGTGGTCGCGGTCGGCGTCGGCGACGCCACCCTGCTCGACCTGCGCGCCTACGTCGGTGTCGCGGTGCGCCGAGCCCAGACCCTCGCCGAGCACGGCGCCCGCCGGCTGGTCCTCCCCGTGGACGACGCCGCCGCGCCGGCCGGAGCCGAGGAGGTGCGCGCCGCCGTCGAGGCCGCGCTGCTGGCAGGCTACCGCTACCGCGAGACTTCCCGGCCGCACCCGCCGCGCCTGGCGACCGTCACCGTCGTCGCCGCGGACGCCGCCGACCCCGCCGTGGGCGCGGCCGCCCGCGCCGGCGAGGTCGCCGGGCACGCGGTGGCCTGGGCCCGCGACCTGGTCAACACGCCCAGCAACACCAAGGACCCCGCCTGGCTGGCCGAGCAGGCGACCGTCCGGCTGGGCGGCCTGCCGCACGTCACCGTCACCGTGCTCGGTCCCGAGGAGCTGCGGGCAGGCGGCTTCGGCGGCGTGCTCGCCGTCGGTGGCGGGTCGGCCAGCCCGCCCCGGGTCGTCGTGGCGAGCTACCGCCCGCCGACGGCGCGGCCGGGACACCCGGTCCTCGTCGGCAAGGGGATCACCTTCGACACCGGCGGCATCTCGATCAAGCCCAACGCCGGCATGCGGGAGATGAAGACCGACATGGCCGGCGGCGCCGCGGTGCTGGCCGCGGTCGACGCCGCGGCGCGGCTGGAGCTGCCGGTGGCGGTCACCGCCGTCGTCCCCGCGGCGGAGAACGCCGTCTCCGGCTCGTCCTACCGTCCGGCCGACGTCGTCCGGCACGTCGGCGGCCGGACGACGGAGGTGCTCAACACCGACGCCGAGGGCCGCATGGTGCTCGCCGACGGCCTGGCCCACGCGCGGTTGCGCCTGGGCGCCACCGTGCTGGTCGACGTCGCCACGCTGACCGGGGCGATGAAGGTCGCGCTGGGCACCCGCACCGCCGGCCTGTACGCCACCACCGACGGCCTGGCCGATGCGCTGCGCACCGCCGCCGCGCACGCCGGGGAGGCGGTCTGGCGGATGCCGCTGGCGGAGGAGCACGCCGACCTGCTGGAGAGCGCGATCGCCGACGCCAACAACGCGCCCGGGAACCCCGGCGGCACGACCGCCGCGCTGTTCCTGCGGCCGTTCGCCGGCGACCTGCCGTGGGCGCACCTCGACGTCGCCGGCCCGGCGCGGGCGGGTGCCGACGAGGCGGAGATCGTCAAGGGCGGCACCGGCTTCGGCGCCCGCACCCTGCTGCGGTGGCTGGAGGCCGGCGCACCGGCCTCCGCCCCGATGACCGTGGACTGATGGCCGACGACACCGGCGTGGTCTTCCCGGCCGGGCCCGACGGGCGGCGCAGCACCGCGGCCCTCGGCCGGGCCGTCGTCGCCGACGCGCTGCGCGGGGTCGACCCGCCCGGCGCGCTCGCTGCCGAGCGGGAGACCAACTGGCGGGCCGGGTACCTGACCCACTTCCGGCGGCTGGTCGAGGCGGGGCTGCCCTCGCGGGCCGCGGCGCTGTCCATCGCCGACGCGGGCCTGACGTCCCTGCACGGGCGGATGCGGGTCACCGGCGCGGACGGCGCCGAAGCCGGTCTCGACGCCCTGGCCACCGCACCGGCCGGGCGCCCCCTCGCCACGGCCGAGGTGCGCGGCACCGCGGAGCCAGAACGTGAGCTGTCCGTGCCGTTCCGGGGCTCGCGGCTGCGCGGCGACGCGCTGCTGCGCCGGCTCGACAGCTGGGTCGAGGCCGGGGTCGTGGAGCCGTCGTGCGCCGAGGCGGTCCGCACCGTCGCCGCGCATCCCGAGTGGCTGGCGCTGCCCGACACCACCGTGGTGGTCCTCGGGGCGGGCGCGGAGATGGGGCCGCTGACCGCGCTGCTGCGCTGGGGTGCGCGGGTGGCCGGGATCGACCTGCCCCGTTCGGCGCTGTGGGAGCGGGTGCTCGACACCGCCCGCCGCGGGGCGGGCACGCTGCTGCTGCCCACCAGCGAGGCGGGCGCCGCGACGCCCGCCGCGGCCGGGGCCGACCTGATCGCCGAGGTGCCCGCCGCCGCCGACTGGGTGGCCGCGCTGCCCGGGCGGGCGGTGCTGGGCAACTACGTCTACGCCGACGGCGCGACCAACGTGCGGGTCTCGGTGGCCGTCGACGCCCTCACCGTCCGGCTGGCCGCGGCCCGTGACGACCTCGCGCTGGCGTTCCTCGCGACGCCCACCGACGTGTTCGCCGTCCCCGCGGAGGCGGTCGAGCAGTCGGTGCGCGCCTATGCCGGGCGGTCGCGGCTGGGCAAGCTGGTCGGTCGGCCGCTGCGGACTCTCTCGGCCGGCCGGCTGCTGCGGCGGGCCTACGTGCCGGGCACCGATCCGGGCATCGCCGACAGCCTGGTGGCCCAGCAGGGCCCGAACTACGCGCTTGCCAAGCGGCTGCAGCGGTGGCGGGCGACGACCGCGCGGGCGGCGGGGACCACGGTGTCCATGAACGTGGCGCCGCCGACCCGCACCCGGTCGGTCGTGAAGAACCGGGCGCTGGCGGCGGCCTACGCCGGGGCGCACCGGTTCGGCGTCGAGGTGTTCGAACCGGCGACATCCAACGTGCTCATGGCGGCGCTGCTCGTCCACGACCTGCACACCGGCGGCGGCCCGGCGCACGAGCACCCGTGGCAGGACGAGGCGCACGCCGCCGCGCACGGCGGCCTGTGGCGAGGCCCCTACGCGCCGCGCAGTGCCCTCGGCCTGGCCGCCCTGCTCGGCTACGGCGCCGCCCGCGGCTGACCGCCGGCCCCGGTCGTGCGACAGACGTCCGTGTCGTCGCCGTGCGTCGTGAGTCGGACAGGAGCCCGCCGCGGTCAGGTCCGTCCCCGCGCACTAGCGTGTCGCGCATCTCACCGAGCCCAGGTGGATGTCAGAGGGCGACCGCGCCCGCTGCACCGAGAGGGACGCTCATGACCCTTCCGTCTCACGGTGGGATGTCCCGACGAAGGCTGTTCACCGTCTCCGGCGGTGCCGTCCTGGCCTCGGGTCTCCTGGGGGCCGCCGCGCCCGCAGCCGCCGCTCGAACCACCGACCAGTCCACGCCGGTGCCCGGCACGGGGACGCACGTCGTCACGCTCGGCACGGCCGCCGGCCCAGCCATCCGGAGGCCGCGGATCGGCATCTCCACCGCCGTCGTGGTCACCGGGAACCTGTACCTGGTCGACTGCGGCCTGGGTATGGTCCGGCAAGCGGCCGCTGCGGGCCTGACCATGGACCGCCTGCGCGCCCTGTTCATCACCCACCTGCACTCCGACCACATCAGCGAGCTGCCCGGCCTGCTGCTCTACAACTGGGGCCCGGGCGTGAACGGCATCGTCGAACCGGTCCGCATCCTGGGCCCGGGGCCGGCGCCGCTGCCCCAGGGCGCCGAGGTCCACGTCCCTCCGTCCACGGCCAGCACCGAGCGGTTCGTCGTCGACCTGCTGCAGGCGTACGCCTACGACGTCAACATCCGGGTGTACGACGAGGGCCGGGCACCTCTCGACGACCTCGTCCGGGCCGAGGACATCCGGCTCCCCGCAGCGGTCCACGCGGATCCGGACCGCAACCCGTGCCCGGAGATGGAGCCGTTCGAGGTCTACGCGGACGCGTCCGTCCGCGTGCTGGCCACGCTGGTCAACCACCCACCGGTCTTCCCGGCGTTGGCTTTCCGGTTCGATTCGGCAGACGGCTCGGTCGTCATCTCCGGCGACACGACCGAGCACCCGAACGTCGTCCGGCTGGCCACCGGCGCAGACGTCCTGGTCCACGAGGCGATCGACCCCGCGTTCTACCAGGCGCAGGGCCTGCCCCCCGACCTGCTGGAACACATCCTCGAGAGCCACACCGACCTGCAGGCCGTGGGCCGGGTGGCCCGGGACGCCGGCGTGGGCCACCTCGTGCTCAGCCACCTCGGCGGCATCCAGGACGACTCGGACGCGGCCCCGACCCGGACCGTCTTCGGCGGTCCGGTGACGGTCGCCGCCGACGGGCAGGTGTTCGCGGTCGGGCAGTGACTCACACGGGACCGACGAGCCCGGCGACGATCTCGGCCGACAGCGCCACGAGCGGCAGCCCGCCCCCGGGGTGCGAGGAGCCCCCGACGAGGAAGAGGCCGGGGACGGGGGAGGCGTTGCCGGGACGGAGGAACGCCGCCCGGGCGCCGTTGCTCGACGTCCCGTAGATGGCCCCGCCCACGCTGCGGGTGTCCCGCTCCAGGTCGGCGGGGGTCCGGACGACGCACCAGCGCAACCGGTCCCGGACGTCGAGCCCGCGCCGCGCCATCACCTCGAGCACCCGGGATGCGTAGCGGTCGGCCAGGCCGGGGGCGTCCCAGTCGACTCCCCCGGCCGGGTCGTGGCGTGCGGCGTTGACCAGCACGAACCACGACTCGCTGTCCTCGTCGGGCCGCGTGGCCGGGTCGTCGGGCGCGCTGATGTAGACGGTGGGATCGTCCACCGGTTGCGGCCGCCCGCGGTGCCGGCCGCCGCCGAACACCGCGTCGAACTCCGCGTCGTAGTCCTCGGGGAAGAGCACGGTGTGGTGCGCGAGCCCCGGTGTCCGCCCGCGCAGGGCGAGCAGCAGCACGACGCCCGACAGCGACGGCGTGCTCCGGGCCAGGTCGCGGCGCACGCTGCGGGTGGACCGGGACGCCGGCAGCAGGTCGGCGTAGAGGCCCGCGGCGTCCGCGCCGGAGACGACGACGTCGGCGCGCACCGCCTCCCCGCCGGCCAGCCGCACCCCCGACGTCCGCCCACCCGCGGTCAGCACCTGCTCCACGGTGCAGCCGGTGCGGACGACGGCGCCGCGCTCGACCGCCCGCTCCGCGACCGCCACGGCCAGCCGGCGCAGCCCCCCGCGTACGTACCAGGAGCCGAACTCCTGCTCGACGTAGGGGACCGTGGCCAGGACCGCCGGCGCCCGCCGCGGGTCGGACCCGGAGTAGGTGGCGTACCGGTCGAGCAGGGTGCGCAGCGCCGGGTGCGCGAGGTGGGCCGCGCCCAGGCCTCGCAGCGTCTGCCAGGGCGCCACGGTGGCGACGTCGGAGGCGCTGCGGGCCAGCCGCGCGAGCGTGGCGGCACCGGCCAGGGGCGAGCGCAGGAAGGGCCCCTCGGTGACCCGCCACATCGCTTCTCCCCGTTCGAGGAGGCCGGCCCACTGCGCTCCGGCGCCCGGTCCGAGGGCGGCGTCGAGCGCGTCCGGGATCGCGGCTCGGGTGCCGGGCACGACCAGCGGCGTCCCGTCGGCGAAGCGGTAGGCGACGGCGGGATCGAGACGCACCAGCTCGACGGCGTCCTCCAGCGGACCACCGGTCGCGTCGAACAGGTCCCGGTACACCTGCGGCAGGGTCACCAGGCTCGGGCCGGTGTCGAAGCCGTGCCCGTCGCGGGCGTACCAGCCGAGCTTGCCGCCCACGGCCGGCGCCTGCTCCAGCACGGTGACCGCGTGCCCGAGAGCGGCCAGCCGGGCCGCCGCCGCCAGCCCGCCCAGTCCGGCGCCGACGACCGCCACCCGCGCCACGCGGCCACGGTAACCGCGGACGCCGAGGCAACCCCCGGTTCCCCCGACGGGTGAAGATCGTTTGACGGGTCTCCGGGGCGGGAAGGCGATCGTCCCGGCGACCACCGCCGGGTGGAGGGGGAGAGCAGGAGGGCCACGTGGGAACCTCGACGAAGAGGTGCCTGGTGGGCGCGGTGCTGGGGGTCGCGGCGCTGCTGTCCGGCTGCGCCGGTGCGCAGTCGGACGACGTCGGCGACGTCGCCGCGGCGTTCGAGGACACCGAGGGGAACCCCGGCGAGCGGTGCGCCCTGCTGGTGCCGGCCACGCTGGCCGCGCTGGAGTCCGAGGAGTCGGCGTCCTGCGCCGACGTGATCTCCGAGCTCCCGCTGGAGGGCGGCGCCGTCGAGTCGGTGGAGGTCTGGGGCGGTGACGCCCAGGTCCGGCTCAGCGGCGACACGCTGTTCCTCACCGAGACCCCCGCGGGGTGGCGGGTGGTCGCCGCGGCCTGCGAGCCCCGGGCCGATGCCCCCTACGACTGTGAGGTGGAGGGGCCGTGAACGGCGTCCGGGCGGTGTTCGTCGGGTTCCTGGTCGTGATCGTGGTGGGGATCGTCTACGTCACCGCGCTGGGGTTGATGGGCCGATGAGCGCCCCCGACCGCTACGGGTTCTTCCGGGCCAACGCGCTCAGCCTCGCGTTCGGTGCGCTGTTCGTCGTCACGCTGGCCGGCCAGGCGATCTCCGGGACCGCCGACGTCAACGCCCAGCAGGTGGCCAACGGGCTGCCGACCGTCTCGTTCCTCGACTACGTCACCTCGTCGTCCTTCGGCGTCGACGTCATGGAGAACTGGCAGTCGGAGTACCTGCAGTTCTTCCTCTACGTCTTCGCCACCGTCTGGCTCGTGCAGCGCGGGTCGTCGGAGTCGAAGAAGCCCGGCGAGGAGGGGACGGAGTCCGACGAGGAGCAGCAGGTCGGCCGGCACGCCGACGGGCACTCCCCGGCGTGGGCGCGGCCCGGAGGCTGGCGGACGGCGGTGTTCTCCCGCTCGCTCGGCCTGCTGATGGGCACCCTGTTCCTGCTGACCTGGGCCGCCTCGTCGATCGCCGGCTGGGCGGCCTTCAACTCCGAGCAGCTGGCCGAGAAGCAGGACCCCGTCACCTACGTCGGCTACCTGGGCGAGGCCGACTTCTGGAACCGCTCCTTCCAGAACTGGCAGTCGGAGATGCTCGCCGTCGGCTCGATGGCGGTCTTCGCCGTCTACCTGCGCCAGCGGGGGTCGCCGGAGTCCAAGCCGGTGGGCGCCGCACACGCGGAGACCGGCCAGACCGGCTGACCACCCGGCTACGCGGGAACGGACACCGCGTCGAGCGTCATCCCCCTCCTCCCCTCTCCGGGGAGTGGTGCCAGGGTCGCGCACGTCACGTCATGCAGTGGACACGCAGCGTCGACATGGCGGCATGTCGACATCGCGACACGTCGGCTCAGAACGCGTAACGCACCCGCAGCCAGGGCGCGTGCGCCGCGATCAGCTCCTGCAACCGGGTCACTCCGGCCCGCTTGACGTCGTTGCGGTAGCGCACGTTCCACTGGCCGTTCTGGCTGCGCTTGGGCTGCTGGAGGTCCGGCCGCCAGAGCAGCTCCTCGGCTTTCGGGTGCCAGCCGAGGTTGACCTCGTGCAGGTCGCGGTTGTGGGTCAGCATGATCACCTCGGCCGCGGTCTGGGCCTTGGCCGCCGGGGACAGCTCGTCGTCCAGTCGGCGCAGCAGGTCGGCCCAGTCGGCCTCCCATCCCTCGCGCAGCACGACGGGGGAGAGGTTGAGGTGCACCTCGTAGCCGGCGGCGACGAAGTCGTCGACCGCGGCGATCCGCTCGGGGACGCGGCTGGTGCGCACGTCGAGCACCTTCGCGTCGACGTCGGGCATGAGCGAGAAGCGGATCCGGGTGCGGCCCTGCGGATCGAGGTCGAGCAGCTGCCGGTTGACGTACTTGGTGGCGAACGACGCCTTGGCCGTCGGCAGCCCCCGGAAGGTGCCGACCAGGTCGGCGACGTTGTCGCTGACCAGCGCGTCGACCGAGCAGTCGCTGTTCTCGCCGATGTCGTAGACCCAGCTCACCGGGTCGCACTGGTCGGCCTCGGTCTTGGCACCCTGCCGGGCCACGTGCCGGCGCAGGTAGCCGGTGATCTGCTCGATGTTCGTGAACACCGTGATCGGGTTGGCGTAGCCCTTGCGCCGCGGCACGTAGCAGTAGGCGCAGGCCATGGCGCAGCCGTTGGACGTCGAGGGCGCGATCCAGTTCGACGAGCGGCTGTTGGCCCGCGCGGTCAGCGACTTCTTGACCCCGAGCACCAGCGTCTCGGACTTCACCCGGACCCAGCGGTCGACGTTGCCCGCGTTGCCGTGCAGCTCGGGGATCTGCCAGTGCGACGGGACCTCGATCACCTCCGCGCCGGGGAAGCGGGCCAGCACCTCCCGTCCCCGGGCGGAGTCGAGGGCGGCCGGTTCGGCGTGGATCTCGCGGACCTGCAGGAGGCGCGACAGATCGGTGTCGGGGTGGACGGGGGACGGCGAGGCGGCGGCTCCCACACCAGGTCCAGCAGCGCCCGCGGGCGCGGGATTCCGGCCGGGACTGCGCCCTGGGCCACCCTCGTCAGCGCAGGTCGAGGCCGCGGTCGGTGAGGAAGGGCAGCGGGTCGACCGGGGCGCCGTCCTGGTACACCTCGAAGTGCAGGTGGCACCCGGTCGAGTCGCCCTTCGTGCCCACGCGGGCGACCTGCTGGCCGGCGACGACCGGCTGGCCGACGACGACGAGCAGGTCGTCGTCCTCCATGTGCGCGTACCGGGTGACGACGCCGCCGCCGTGGTCGACGACGACGAGGTTGCCGTAGCCGGAGGACGCGCCGGCGCGGACGACCACCCCGGCCGCCGCCGCGACGATGGGCGCGTCGCAGCCCGGCGCGAGGTCCAGGCCGGCGTGCAGCCGCACCCCGCCGCCGGTCGGGCTGTTGCGCTGCCCGAAACCGCTGGTGAGCGGGCCCTCGGTGGGGATGGTCCACTCGCCGGTGACCGACCGCAGCAGCGGGCTGACCCCGGTGCACGCGACCGATCCGGTGCCCGGCGCGAGGCCGGTGACGGTGGCGCCGGAGAGCGCGGCGGCGACCTCCAGCGCGTCGTCCCACCAGCGGGCGTAGTGGTACGGGTCGGCGTTGCGCTGCGTCTTGTGGGCGGCCAGCGTCGGCGGCAGCGCCTCCCAGCCCTCCACCTCGAGCAGCGCGGCGTAGAAGTTGGTCGCCGAGGTGGTCGGGTTCATCCGGTCCTCGTAGCTGCCCCACGCCCCGTTGGCGCGCTGCTGGAACAGCCCGCGACTGTCCGGGCCGACGGCGTCGCCGTGGTCGACCACCGTCAGCGAGGACTCGCCCATCGCGGTCATGACGCCGATGACCTGGCCGCGGGCGCTCACGCCCATCGCCTCGCCGGCCTCCATGATCAGCGCCGCGTTCACCAGCTGCTGGCCCTCCCAGTCGGCGACGGGCCCGTCCGGCATGCCCGCCACGCTGACCGACGTCCCGACCGGGGCGCAGGCGCCGGCCTGCGGGTCCTCGTGGGTGACCAGGGCCGCGGTGACCAGGCCGCCCGCGACGAGGACCGGTGCGACGGCAGCGGCCACCAGGAGCAGGCGCCTCACGGTGCCGGCTCCGTGGCTCCGGTCCCGGGAACCGGGGCGTCGCCGTCCAGCGCGCCGCCCGCGTCCTCCGCGGTCCCGGCCTCCGGCGGCACGGTCTCGGCCTCCGGAACGGCGGGCTCGGCCGGGTCCACCGACCCGGGCCCGGCCGGGTCCACCGGCTCCACCGGCGCGACGTCCCCGGGCACCGCGGGATCGGCGGCCTCGACCGGCGTGATCCGCTCGACCAGCCACGGTGCGCCGGCGCCCTCGCGCACGAGGAGGACGGCGTACTGGCCCGCGTCGGTCGGCACGCGCACGGTCGCGAGGTAGGGGCTGACCGCCGGCGTCGGCAGCGGGGCCCCGGTCACCGCGGACACCGGGACCAGCGCGGGGTCGGTGCCCTCGTAGGCGACCGTGGCCGACGGGCTCAGGAACGGGGAGAACTCCGTCCACCAGGTGCCGGCGTCGAGGTCGGGCCGGGCGAAGGCGGTCATCGCGGCCGTGGCCGCGTCGAGGGCGGACTGCTGGGAGTCGGCGTCGTCGGTGGGGGAGGGCAGCGCGGCCGGGAGGGCGGCGTCGGCGTCACCGGGCCCGTCCTCCGCCGCGGCGGTGGGCTCGGGGCGCGGCTCGGGTCGATCCGGGGCGCCGCCGCAGCCGCCGAGCAGGAGCGCCACGACCAGTGCGGCGGTTCCCGCGAGCCACCGTCGCGAGCTGGACATGCCCGAGCCCTCCTGTCAACCCCGGCGGGACCCCCGCCACACCGGTGCAGCAAGGAGTAGAGCCGGTCGGAGGACCCCGACGGCACCCCCAATGTCGGGCATTGCCGCTGGTGCGGCCCGCACTGCACCGTGGTCATGCCACTCACGACATCCAGGGACGGAACCGATGAGCTCGCTCGCACCTCTCGCGCAGGCCGTGGTCGACCCCGGCCAGGGCATCGCCCCGCCCGGGTCGGAGGGCATCGTCACCATCGTCCAGTGGGTCGCGTGGACCGTGCTGGCCGTCTGCGTCGTCGGCGTCCTGATGGTCGGGGCGCGGATGGCGCTTGCCCACCGGCGCGGTGAGGGCGCCGAGCACGCGGTGAGCCTGGCCTACGTCCTGGGTGGAGCGGTCCTCGTCGGTTCGGCCTCCGGGCTGATCGCGGCCCTGGTCTGACGGGCGCTCGGGGGCGAGGTCAGGCATGGCAGCGGAGACGACGACGGCGGAGGCGACGGCCACCTCGGCCGCGCCCACGTCTGCGTCGACGTCCGTGCCCGAGCCGTCCCCGGAACCCGCGGTGACCGCCACCGCAGCCCCCTCGCCGGAGCCGGAGCCGCCGGCCCCGGCTCCCGAGCCGAGCCCTGAGCCGACCACCCCGGCTCCCGAGCCGAGCCCTGAGCCGACCACCCCGGCTCCCGAGCCGAGCCCCGAGCCGACGACGCCGGCTCCCGAGCCGACGACGGACCCGGCGACGCCGACCACGGACCCGACGACGGACCCGGCGACGGCGACCACGGACCCGACGACCGACCCGGCCACCCCGACGACGGACCCGGCGACGCCGACCACGGACCCGACGACCGACCCGGCCACCCCGACCACGGACCCGACGACCGACCCGGCCACCCCGACCACGGACCCGACGACGCCGACCACGGACCCGGCGCCGCCCACGCCGGAGGAGACCGCGGTCGAGACCGACCGCATCCCGGCCGGCGTGGTGGACAACGCCCCACCCCCGCCGGCGCCGCCCACGCCGCAGGAGACCGCGGTCGAGACCGACCGCATCCCCGCCGCGATCGTGCCGCCGGCCGCGGACCCGGGCGACGGCCGCTCCGGCGGCGGCGACTTCGGTGGCGGCGGGTCGGGCGGCTCGGGGCTCGACGGTCCCGACGGCGCCGGCCTCGACGGAACGGGCCTCGACGGCTCGGGGCTCGACGGCTCCGGCCTCGACGCCCTCGGCATCGGCGACACGCTCTCCGGCAGTGCCGACATCAGCAGCACCGACCCCACCGCCGCCGACTTCGGCGAGGCGTTCCTCGACCCGGCCATCCCGGCCGCGGGCGTCGGCGTGGTGGACCAGACTGGAGGAAGTGACCCCTTGGGCGACTTGGCGCGGGAGATCGTCGAGGCGGCCGGCGACGCGCTGGCCGCCGTGGCGCGACTGTGGGCGGACCCGCCGTCCCCCGGCATCGGCACCATCGGCGCCGACGGCATCGCGACGCCGTCCGAGGCGACCGGGCTGCTGACCGGGTCGCTGGCCTGGTACACCGGCGCGATCGCCGTCCTGGCCGTGCTGGTCGCGGCCGGCCGGATGGTCTGGATGCGCCGCACCCAGCCGCTGGCCGAGCTGCTGCGCGGCCTCGGCACGCTGGTGCTGGTCTCCGGCGCCGGCCTGACCGGCGTGATCCTGCTGGTGAGCGCGTCCGACGCGTTCTCCGGCTGGATCCTCGAACAGGCCACCGGCGACGTGGAGGCCGGACTGACCGACCTGCTCGCGCTCCAGCGCACCGAGGAGCTCTCCGTCGTCCTCAGCGTGCTCGTCGGCACGGCCACGCTCCTGGCCGCCGTCGTGCAGGTCGTGCTGCTGGTCGCGCGGGGCGTGGTGCTGGTGGTCCTCGCCGGCGTGCTGCCGCTCACCGCGTCGGCGACCAACACCGACACCGGGCGCGCCGTCTTCGTCCGGACCCTCACCTGGACCGTCGCGTTCGCGCTCTACCAGCCGGCCGCCGCGCTCGTGTACGCCGCCGCCTTCCTCACCCCGCTGCCCGAGGACTCGCCCCTGGTCGCCGCGCTGACCGGGACCACGTTCCTCCTGCTGGCCATCGCCGCCCTGCCGGTGATGCTCCGGGTGCTGCGGCCGATGGTGCGGACCGTCGCCGCCAGCAGCCGGGTCCGCGCCGCCGGCGCACACGGGCTGCCGACCGGTGCCCGTGCGGTCGCCCCCGTCACCGTGGCCACCGGCGCCGGCGGCGGTGCCGCGTCGGTGCGGGTGCCCTCGGCCCGCGGCGCTGCCCCGCGCCACGCGGCCGGCACCCTGCCCCGGGACGCCCGCGTCGGCGCCGCCCGGCTGGGCGTGGCCGGCCCGGTCGTCGACGCCTTCCCCGGGCTGGGCCGCAAGCCCGAGCGTGAGGCCATCCGTGCCCGGGTCGCCAGGGCCGGCGCCGCCACCGAGATCGCCCCGATCCCCACCCAGCGCCCGGATCGAGAGGACTCCGACTCGTGACCGCGCCGTCCGACTCCCCCCGCACCTACGGGAACTGGCGCCGGCCGGGCAGCGCCGGCCTGGGCAGCCTGGGCGCCCTCGGGACGGCGCTCCTGCTGCTCGGTCTGATCGGCGTCATCGCCGCCCTGATGCTCGCCGGTCTGCTGTGGGCGATCGCCGTCGCCGTGGTCCTCGGCCTGCTGCTGACCCTGCTGGTGGTCCGTGACCGGCACCACCGGTCGGGGGTGCAGCGGCTGTCGACCCGGCTCGGCTGGGCGCGGGCCCGGCGCAGCGGGGCGAACGTGTACCGCTCGGGCCCCCTCGGCCGCGTCCCGACCGGGACGAACCAGCTGCCCGGGCTGGCCGCGGCGTCCGAGCTGTCGGAGTGGCAGGACTCGCACGGCCGCCCGTTCGCGATGGTCACCGTCCCGGCCACCCGGCACGCCACGGTGGTCCTGGTCACCGAGCCCGACGGCGCCTCGCTGGTCGACGAGGAGCAGATCGACACCTGGGTGGCGCACTGGGGTGCCTGGCTGAGCGCGCTCGGCAACGAGCCGGGTCTGGTGGCCGCGTCGGTCACGGTGGAGACCGCGCCGGACTCCGGCACCCGGCTGCGCCGCGAGGTCGACACCCACCTCGACCCCCGCGGCCCCTCGGTCGCCCTCGAGATGCTGCGCGAGGTGGTCGACACCTACCCGGCCGGCTCGGCGACGGTCACCGCGTACGTCTCCCTCACCTTCACCGCCGCGGGCCGCGCCGGCGGCCGCAAGCGGGAGCCCGCCGACGTCGCCCGCGACATCGGCACCCGGCTGCCCGGCCTCACCGCCGGCCTCAGCGCCACCGGCGCGGGCGTCGTCCGCCCGGCGACCGCGCAGGAGCTGTGCGAGGTGGTCCGGGTGGCCTACGACCCGTCCGCCGCGCGGGTGCTCGACGAGGCGCACGCCACCGGGGCCGCTCCCGAGCTGCAGTGGTCCGACGTCGGCCCGACCGCCGCCCAGGCCGCCTGGGGTCACTACCGCCACGACGGGGCGCTGTCGGTCACCTGGTCCATGACGGAGGCGCCGCGCGGCGAGGTGTACTCCTCCGTGCTGGCCGACCTCATCGCCCCGCACCCCGACATCGACCGCAAGCGGGTCACCCTGCTCTACCGGCCGCTGGACGCCGGCCGCGCCGCCCGCGCCGTCGAGCAGGACCGGCGCACCGCCGACTTCCGCGCCTCGTCCTCCTCGCGGCCCACCGCCCGGACGCTGCAGGAGCAGCGCGCCGCGGCGCTCACCGCGGAGGAGGAGGCCCGGGGCGCCGGCCTGATCGACTTCGGCATGCTCGTGACGGCGACCGTCACCGACGCCGACCTGCTCGACGACCCGCACGCCGCGCTCGACGTCGTCCGCGCCGCCGTCGACAGCCTGTCCGCGACCGCCCGGATCCAGCTGCGCCCGGTCTACGGGTCGCAGGACTCGGCCTTCGCCGCCGCGCTGCCCCTGGGTATCGTGCCCTCGGCCCACCTGAACGTCCCGAGCGAGCTCCGGGAGGCGCTGTGACGCGCAAGCGGGCGAGCCGGCCGGCCCCGGGGCCCGGGTCCCGCGGCTGGCCCGGCCGCGGCGGGGGAGCGGCGACGTACGTGCAGGCCCCCGACGAGTGGCGGGCCACCACGGTGCAGGCGTGCGGCCTGTGGCCGTTCGCCGCCGGCGCGGGGACGCCGATGACCGGCGTGCCGCTGGGCCGCAACCTGCTCTCCGGCGCGACCCTGTGCTGCGACCCGATCAGCTGGTTCCAGCGGGCCAACCTCATCAGCAACCCGTCGGCCTTCGTGCTGGGCAAACCCGGCCTCGGCAAGTCGACGGTCGTCCGCCGGATGGCCCTCGGCCTGGCCGGCTACGGCGTGCTGCCGATGGTCCTCGGCGACCTCAAGCCCGACTACGTCGACCTGGTGGAGGCCATCGGCGGCCAGGTCATCCGCCTGGGCCGCGGCCGCGGTCACCTCAACGTGCTCGACCCGGGCGAGGCGCTCGCCGCCGCCCGGCGGCTGACCGGCGACGCCCGCACCCAGGTGCTGGCCGACGCCCACGGACGCCGGCACGCCATCGTCTCCGCGCTCATCACCGTCATGCGCGGTACCCCGCCCACCGACCGCGAGGAGACGGTGCTCGACCGGGCGCTGCGCGTGCTCGACGACACCCACGACGCCGAGCGGCTGGGAGCGCCGACGCTGCACCACCTGCTCGAGGTGCTGCGGGCCGCGCCCGAGGACGTCCGCGCCGCGGCGCTGGACCGCGGGGACCGTGCCCGCTACGACGACGTGACCGAGGAGCTCGAGGCGACCCTGATCGGCCTCACCGGCGGTGGGCGGCTGGGCCGCATCTTCGCCGAGCCGACGACGACGCCGATCCGCCGCGACCGCCCGGTCGTCTTCGACGTGTCCAGCGTCGACGACGCCCAGAACGACCTGCAGGCCGCGGTGCTGCTCGCCTGCTGGTCGGCCGGCTTCGGCTCGATCAGCGTCGCGCACGCCCTGGCCGACGCCGGCCTGGAGCCGCGCCGGCACCACTTCGTCGTCCTCGACGAGCTGTGGCGGGCGCTGCGCGCCGGCCGCGGCATGGTCGACCGGGTCGACGCGCTCACCCGGCTCAACCGGCAGCGCGGCGTCGGCATGGCGATGGTCAGCCACACGATGAGCGACCTCCTGGCCCTCCCCACCGAGGAGGACCGGATGAAGGCCCGTGGCTTCGTGGAGCGCTCCGGCATGGTGATCTGCGGCGGGCTGCCGTCGGCCGAGATGCCGATGCTGACCTCCGCCGTCCCGCTCACCCAGGCCGAGCAGGACCTGCTGGTCGGCTGGCAGGACCCGCCGGCCTGGAACCCGGGCACCGGCGCGGAGGCCGAGCCCCCCGGCCGCGGACACTTCCTCGTCAAGGTCGGCGGCCGCCCCGGCATCCCGGTGCACGTGGCGCTCACCGCCGTCGAGCGCGAGCTCAACGACACCAACAAGCTCTGGCACGAGCTGTCGCGGTCCGCCGACGACCTCGCGTTCCCCTCGGCCGGTTCGCCGGCCACCGACGGCCCCGTCCGCGGCTGAGCCGTCCCGGTCGCCGCTGAGTGGCGACCGGGACTCCTCCTCCCGAGGCATCCCGCACCGCAGCGAGCTCCGGTGGCCGGACCGGCCACCGGAGCTCGCGGGCGTGCGGGGAGGGCCTCAGCAGCCCGCGTACGGGTCGGGGAGGGTGCCCGGGGACGGCCAGAGCCGCAGGGACACCGTGCCCACCATCGAGCTGGTCGGCACCGGGCCGAACGTGCGGGAGTCGATCGAGCGGTCGCGGTTGTCGCTCAGCAGGAAGAGCGTGCCCTCGGGGACGTCCACCGGCCCGTGGAAGACGCCGTCCAGCCGGGACCGGTCGATGGCCGGCTCGCAGACCTCCACGCCGTTGACCAGCAGGACCCCGTCCTCGATGGCGACCACGTCGCCGCCGACGCCGACCACCCGCTTGACCAGCATCCCCTCGGCGTCCTGGGGGTCCTCGACGGCGACGACGGTGCCGTGCTCGACCGGGCCCGAGCCACGGTCGACGACGAGGAGGTCCCCGATGTCGATCGTCGGCTGCATGCTGTCCGAGTCGACCCGCATGACCTGCCAGGGCAGGAGCCCGGACATCGACGCGATGAGCACCAGCACCGTGCCGATCGCGAGCCAGGGGCCGAGCTGCAGCAGCCGGCGCCACAGGGCACCGCCGCGGACGCCGGTGCGGGGGTCACCGGCGTCCGCGGCGGTCGTCCGGGGGGAGGTGCCGCCGTGGTCACCGGTGCGGGGGTCACCGGTGACCACGGCGGCAGACCGGGCGGCCGTCCCCGGGCGGGGACGACGGTGCCGGCCACCGCCACGGTCACCGGTGCGGGGGTCACCGGTGACCGTGACGGTTGATCGGGGGGCGGTCCTCATCCGAGGACGCCGGCGAACCAGAGGATCCAGGCCAGCCCGCCGAGGGCGAACAGGCCGTTCACCGCGGTCCGTCGCCAGGACGACGGCAGGAGCGCGGTGAGCCCCAGGACGGTGAGCAGCTCGACCGCGACCGTCGCCGTGCCGACCGCCTCGGGCCCGTGCCGGGTGGCGACCGGGTCGCCGGCCATGGCGACGGGACCGTCGGCCTGGGACATGCCCGCGAAGTAGTCGACGCCGGTCACCGGGTCGTAGCGCAGCATGCGCTCCATGTTGTCGCTGTGCGCGTGGGCGCCGGTGGCGTGGTCGGCCACCGCGAACGCGTCGAGCAGGTTCGTCGCGTGGGCCACCAGGTACAGCGCCAGCAGGCCGACCGTGCCCAGCAGGGCCAGCGCCACCAGGCGACGGTCCGGCGTCGACCTCGTCATGCTGGTGAGGAGCAGCCAGCCGGCGAAGCCGACCTGGACGAGCGCGGTGAGCAGGAAGAACCCGACCGCGAGCTCACCGGCACCCAGGTGGTCGACCGCGGCGGCCACGTGCAGCGCGCCCGCCGCGGCCGCGCCGAGGGCCGTGATCCGCAGCCACCAGGCGGACCGGTCGCGGCGTCCGTCGGTGGGTGCCGCGACCGGCTCGGCGACGGCGGTGCTCACTGCCCGCCGCCCTCGGTCGTCGTGGTGCCGGTCGTCGTGGTGCCGGTCGTCGTGCTGCCGGTGGCCGGGGTGGTGGACCCGGTCGAGGTGGTCTCCGACGAGCCGGACGTGCTCGACGTGCTCGACGTGCTGGAGGTGCTGGACGAGTCACCCGAGGACGAGTCGTCGACCGGCTCGGCCGGGGCCGCGGCCGCCGGCGGCTGCGCGGGAACCAGGTCGGGTGCCGGCAGCGGCTTGGGCGGGCAGGAGTTGATCGCGTCGCAGTCGATGTCGTGGTGCCCCACCTGGTACTGGAGCATCATGTCGTGGTCCTCGTGCGACAGGTTGTGGCAGTGGATCATGTACCGCCCGTCCTCGTGCTCGAACTTCATGAGCAGTCGCACGGTCTCGCCCTCGGCGATGTAGACGACGTCCTTCGGGCCACGTTCCTCGGGCGCCGGCGGCAGGCCGTTCCGGGTGAGGACCTTGAAGTCGATCAGGTGGATGTGCAGCGGGTGGAACCAGCCGCCGCCGTTGTTCGTGACCTCCCAGATCTCGATGTCGTCACGCTGGGGGTTGGCGAACAGGCGGGTGTAGTTGGACCGCACGACGTCGTCCCACGTCTGGTCGTTGATCTTCCACAGGCCGTTGCTGCGGTGCAGCTCCATCGTCCGGACGGTCTTCCGGTCGGCGGCCTTCAGCGCCATCGCCGGGTGCGGCGCGCCCAGCTGGCCGGGGGCCTTGTTGTTCGCGGTGCTGGTCACCTTGGTGCCGACCTCGAACTGCATGATCTTGCCGGTGTTGTCGTAGTCGATCGCGTTGGCCACGCCGTCGTTGAGCAGCTGGACCTTCTGCCCCTTGAGGTCCTTGAAGTCGAGGATGAACTCGTAGCGCTCGGCCATGCCGATCCGGAACGTGGTCACGTCCTGGGCGAACTGCATGAACCCGCCGTCGGTGGCGATCAGCTTGAACGACATGCCGTTGCTCATCCGGAGCTGGTAGCCGCGGGCGAGGGAGCCGTTGAGCATGCGGAACCGGTACTTGCGCGGCTCGACCTTCATGTTCGGCCACGGCACGCCGTTGACCAGGATGATGTCGCCGTAGAGGCCGTCGTCGCCGGAGTCGTCGAACACCAGCTGACCGTCGGCGCTGAGGATGACGTCGCTGAGGATCAGCGGCGCCTCGTACTGGCCGGGGGCGACCGGCGGCAGGTTCGGGTCGTACTGCGGGATCTCGAGCGCCTGCTCCAGCTCCCGGTCGACCAGGTGGTACTGGGCGGCCAGGCCCATGTAGACGTTCTCGGCGGTGTGGTGCACGCCGTGGTCGTGGTACCAGAGCGTCCGGGGGGTGCAGCTGTTCGGGTACTCGTAGTTCTTCCACTCGCCCGGGTTCGTCAGGTCGCCGGCGTAGCCGTCGAACTGCGGCTTGGAGGGGGACCCGTGCAGGTGCAGGGAGGTCCACGGCACGTAGCCGGCGGTGGGGTGCTTGACCGGCAGGTCGTTGATGACCTGCATGACGGTGCGGCGGGGGGCCTTGTTGCCGTTCGCGTCCCTGCCGATGTAGGACCGGATGGTCGGGCCCGGCACCGAGCGGATCGTCGAGCCGTCCTTCGCCTTGCCGGAGTAGCACCAGAACTTCGTCCACATGCCGGGCGCGATCTGCGCCTGGACGTTGGTCTCGGTGATCCGGTAGTAGTCCGTTCCGGCGTAGGCGCTGCCCGTGATCGGCTGGCCGGGGAAGTGCGAGTTGCCCGGGACCGGGACGTAGTCGTCCGGGACCTTGCCGTAGCTGTTGCCGGGGACGTCGTCCCGGGCGACCGGCTCGAGCACCGCCGGTGCCTTGAAGGCCGCGAGGAAGGGCTTCGGCATCTTGGTCTCGGCGAGGGTCGACGCCGTCGCCGCCTTCAGGACAGCCTGGAAGGGCAGGGCCGCTGCGGCGGTGCCGGCGAGCGAGACCTTGAGAACGTCGCGTCGGTTCAGGCTGGGCGTGTCCATCGGGGAAGCTCCTTCTACTGCCGCCTCGTGCGGTAGTGGAACTCTCCCGTTCGGGACCCTCTCGTCACAGCCGTCACAGGGGGTGGACGGCATCCCGTATTTGGGGGGTCTGTGCAGGTCAGACGCCGTATTGGGTCACTGACCGTCACTCAGTGGTACCACTGTGGTCAGCATCGCCCCTCCACCGGGCCGCTCACTGAGCGTCACGGTGCCACCGAGGTCGACCACGCGGTCCCGGAGGAGTGACATGCCCAGGTGGCCCTCCTGCCGGCGGTCGGTCCCCGTCGCCGGGAAACCCACCCCGTCGTCGGCGATCTCCAGGCGCACCGCGGGACAGTCGGCCACCTCGGTCTCCTCCAGGGTCACCCACGCGTGCTGGGCCTGGGCGTGCTTGGCCACGTTGGCCAGAGCCTCCTTGGCGGTGCGGTAGAGCACCGCCGCGGCGTCCGGCGTCATCTCCGGCAGCGGGCCGGCGTCCACGAGGACCTCGACCCCCTCGGCCCGCAACGGTTCGGCCATGTCCTTGATCGCCTCGCCCAGACCCGGGCCGCTGAGGTCGGGCGGGTAGATGTCGACCATGAGCCGGCGCAGCGACTGGACGGCGTGCCGCACGGCACCCACCAGCCGGTCGACCGTCGGTTGGCGCTCCGGTGGCAGGCTGCCGCGCAGCGCGGAGAGGGCGTAGCTCACCCCGGCGAGGTCCTGGACCGGCCCGTCGTGCACGTCGGCAGCGATGGCGCGGCGCTCGCGGTCGGAGGCGTCCATGGTGCGCTGCATGAGGGCGGTGCGCTCGGCCTCCTGCCGGCTCACCCGGCGGGCCAGGGACGTGGCGATGGGGATCTGCACCAGCTGCAGGAGCACCAGCGCGCCGATGGCCATGGGGATGATCTGCCCGCGCAGCCGTGCGGCCTGCCGGTCGATGGTCTCGTAGGAGAAGTACGCCTCGAAGGCGAAGTCCTCGCCGGCCGCGGAGAGCGGGGCGTAGACCTCGAGCAGCGCCTCGGCGCCGTTCGTGGAGGTCTCGGGCGACTCGTCGACGTCGGAGACGGTCTCGCCCCCGACGGCCCGCAGCATCTCCTCCGAGGGCTCCAGCGTGCGGCCCATGAGGTTGGGGTCGCTGGAGTAGACGATCTCGCCGGTGGCGCGCCAGACCACCATCTTGGTGACCGAACCGTCGCTCATCCGGTTCTGGACGGCACGGTCGAGCACCTCCCGCCGGCCGGGCAGCCCCAGCAGCAGCTCCTCGAGGTCCGGTGCGACGAGGAGCGCACCCAGACGCTCGGCGGAGCGCTCGGCCTCGGCGAGGGCGTTGGCGCGAGCGATCCGCTCGCTGATCCACACCGTCCCCGCCGACACGACCAGCAGGACCAGCAGGGCGGTCAGGCAGAAGGCCAGCAGCTCGCGACGTGGGCCGCCGCCCCGGGCGGGACGGCGGCCCTTCGTGGACCTGGTGATGACGGAGGGGATTGGCGCAGGGGCCTCAGTGCTCATCAACCGAGCTGATCAGGCCCAGCTGCTGGGCCTTGACGACCGCCTCCAGCTGCGAGCGGACGCCGAGCTTCGCGTGCAGCGACTTCACGTAGCCGCGGCAGGTCTCCAGGGTGATGCCGAGGACCCGCGCGATCGCCTTGACCTGCATGCCGCGGCCGAGGCAGTCGAGGACCTCCTGCTCGCGGCGGGTCAGCTGGGGCACCGTGCCCCGGTCGCCGGTCGACGCCGGCGCGCAGGTGGGGCCGCCGGCGAAGGTCGAGGGCGCGACGAGCATCTGGCCGGGCTGCACCCGGGAGAGCACGTCGATCATCTCGGCGAGGGAACCGTCCTTGGGGATGAAGGCCGAGGCGCCGGCCTGCGCCGCGCGGACCACCCAGTCGGGGTCGCGGTGCGCGGTCACGACGGCGACGACGGCCTGCGGCGCGACCTCGCGGATGCGGCGGGTCGCGGCCAGCCCGTCCTGGCGCGGCATCTCGATGTCCATGACGACGATGTCGGGCTGCAGGTCCTGGGCCATGGCGATCGCCTGGGCGGCCGAGTTCGCGGTCCCCACGGCGTCCATGCCCGCGAACGCCAGCGCTCCCGACAGCAGCTCGGCGAACGTGCGGTGGTCGTCGACGACCAGCACACGCGTCGTGGCTGTGTCTGCCGGCCGGTCCATCTGTGCAAGCGCCATGGGATCCCCCCCGTTGGTCAGCGAGTGCTCCCGCCCGACTCAGCGGGGGGAGCGCGCTTATGTGACCTGAGCGGGGCTCTTCTCACCAAGGGCTTCGCGCCCATTCGGGTCGAAGGTCCCTGCCGTCACCCACATCACATCAGCGAGTCGACACGCAGCGTAAGTGAGACGGTGGGGTTCCGTGCCCTGACCCGAGGGGACCCGTCACCCGTTCGGGGCACCTGCCGATGCGGCCGCATCACTCCACGCCGTCCGTCCGGCCGCCACCGCACGGACGTGGCCCGGGAGCGCGCCGGGGTCGTCGTCCTTGAGCAGGTAGCCGGCGACGCCGATCTCCTGCGCCTCCTTCACCAGCGCGGGGGTGAGCTGGCCGGTGAGCAGCACGATCTTCGCGTCGGGGTGTGCCGACAGCAGCTGTCGGGCCGCCTCCAGCCCCGTGACGCGGGGCATCCCGACGTCGAGCAGCACGACGTCGGGCTGGGTGCGCTGCGCGGCGTCGAGCACCTGTGCGCCGTCCTCGCAGGCGGCGACGACCTCGACGTCGCCGCTGGAACCGAGAAGCTCGACCAGGGAGTCCCGGACGAACGCGTGGTCGTCGGCGAGCAGCACCCTGATCACGCGTCACCTCCTCCTTCGGCACCTGCGCCCCACCCCGGTGGGCGGAGCGCACCGTACCCACGGTCCGTCACGACGATGCGAGGGACCTTGGTCGGCAGGGACGAGTCTCGCAACCGGTGGACCCCCCGGCGACAGCCGAACGGCGGGGGTGTCCGACCCCCAATCGAAGGGATGGCGCGCAGCCGACCCGTGACCCACGGTGAACGCGGCGAGCTCAAACGGGTGGCCGCTCCGCCGGGTCGTCGACGTCCGCGCGGAGGTGGGCCGGGTCCACCCGGCCGTGCACCACGTCCTCGGCCAGCTCGTCGACCGACCGGTCCGACGACCAGGCCGCGGCGCGGAGCAGGTCGAGCGCCGTCGGGGCGTCGACGTCGCGCGCCATGCTCGTGTGGCCCATCGCCTCCCAGACCAGCGCCCGGCGCTGCGCGGTCGGCCCGTGCAGCCACGCCGGCCCGCCCTGGGGCGACCAGGACGACCACACGGCGGCGTCCCCGAGCGCGGCGGTGACGAGGTCGCCGACCACCATCGCCTCGAAGACGTCGAGGTCGGTCACCGTCGCCTCGTCGGTGAAGAACAGGTCGAGGGCGCCCTTCCCGGCCAGGGTCTCGCCGAGGGGGAGGGCGACGACCGCGCGGTACCCGGTCCGCTCGACCAGCAGCTCGGCGAAGGTGGGCCACCGGCGGCGGAGGTCGGACAGGGCGGCGAAGACCGGCTCCCGGTGCTCCTGCGCGGTCTCGCACGGCCCGCTGCCGGCGGTGAACTGCAGGCGCTCGGCGACGGCGGCCTCGGCCGAGCTGGCCCCCAGTGGGATCCGTCGTCCAGCGGCGTCGTGCACGCTCAGACCGGCCCCGTCGACGCCGAGCATCCGGGCGCAGGCCCGGGACAACCGCACCGGCAGTAGTTCGGGAGCGGCGAGGTCGGGGTCGTCCTCGAGGTCCAGCGCGGCCGTGAAGCGCGCGGCGATAGACACACCTCATGATGCGGCACGCCGACGTTCCGCACCGGGTGAATCGGGACGTCAGCGGGCCGGGTGCCGGGACCCCGGCGACGACTCACGCCCCGTCGTCCCCCGGGGCGCGGAGCGGGAGGACGGCGGGGCCGAACGGGCCGGGGACGACCTCGGCGCGGGCTCCGTAGTGCCGCTGCAGCGCCTCGGCGGTCAGGACCTCGGCCGGCCGGCCCTCGGCCACCACCCGTCCCTCCGACAGCAGGGCCAGCCGGTCGGCGTACTGCCCGGCGAGGCTGAGGTCGTGCAGCGTGCTCAGCACGGTGAGCCCGTCCTGCCGGCGGAGCCGGTCGACCAGGTCCAGCACCTGCTGGGCGTGGCCGAGGTCGAGCGCGGCGGTCGGCTCGTCGAGCAGCAGGACCCGCGGCTGCTGCGCCAGCGCCCGGGCCAGCACGGCGCGCTGCTGCTCGCCTCCGGAGAGGGTGGACAGCAGCCGGTCGGCCAACCCGGAGAGCTCCAGCCGCTCCATCACGTCGGCGACGACCTGCCGGTCCACGTGGCGGGGCGCCGCCAGCAGCGCGCGGTGGGGGGTGCGGCCCAGGGTCACGTAGTCCCCGGTCGTGACGCCCTCCGGGACGATCGGGCGCTGGGGGGCGTAGGCCAGCTGCCGGGCGCGCTCCCGGCGGGGCATCCCGCCCGTGGGGACGCCGTCGACCCGCACCATCCCCTCGTGCGGGTGGAAGCGGAGCACCGCGCGCAGCAGGGTGGACTTGCCCGAGCCGTTGGGGCCGATGACCGCCGTCCACCCGCCGGGCTCCACCGCGAGCCGGACGTCGGACAGCACGCGCGTGCGCCCATAGGCCGCCGACAGCCCGACGACCTCGACGCTGGCCCCGCCGCGGGGCGTCACCGGTGCCGCGCCCCGACCCAGAGCAGCCCGGCGAAGAAGGGCGCCCCGACGAAGGCGGTCACCACGCCGATGGGCAGTTCGGCCGGGGCCAGGGCCACCCGCGCGACCAGGTCGGCCAGCACGAGGAAGGCCCCGCCGGTGAGCAGCGCCGTGGGCAGCACCCGCGCGTTGGACCCGCCGACCAGGCGGCGGGCGATGTGCGGGACGACCAGCCCGACGAACCCGATCAGCCCGCTCACCGCCACGGCCGAGGCGGTGGCCAGCGACGCGGCGACGATGACCAGCAGCCGCAGCCGCCCGGGGTGGACGCCGAGGGACCGCGCCTCGTCGTCGCCGACGGCGAGCACGTCGAGGGCCCGCCCGCACAGCAGCAGCACGAGGCAGGCCGCGCCCAGGTAGGGCAGGACGAGCACGACGTCGGTCCACTGCGCCCGGCCCAGCTGGCCGAGCAGCCAGCCGTAGACCTCCCGCAGGTCGTCGGTGTTCTGCTGCTGCACCAGCGTCTGCGCCGCGGCGAGGAAGGAGGCGACCGCGATCCCCGCGAGCAGCAGGGTGGCGCTGTGCGACCCGCCGGCCGCCGTGCCGAGCACCAACGCGGCCCCGACGCCGACCAGCGCCCCCGCGAAGGCGGCCAGCGGGACCACGCCGAACGGCCCCAGGGACGTGCCGGGCGCGTACGCGATCACCAGGGTCGCGCCCAGCCCGGCCCCGGCGGCCGCGCCGAGCAGGTACGGGTCGGCCAGCGGGTTGCGGAAGACGCCCTGGTAGGCCGCACCCGACACGGCCAGCCCCGCGCCGACGAGCGCGGCCAGCACGACGCGGGGCAGCCGGAGCTGCAGCAGCACCGCCGCGCCGGTGCCCTCGAGGCCGCCGGGCACCTCCACGCCCAGCGGCGCGAGGGCGCGGTCGGCGAGGGTGGCGACGACCGCGCCGGGAGGGAGCGGCAGCGCCCCCACCCAGACGCCGGCCAGCATGGCCAGCACGAGCGCCGCAGCCGAGCCCCACAGCACCAGTGCGGCCCGGTGCCGGCGGCGGGCGGGCGCGGGTGCTGCGGGGCTGCGGGTGCCGCCCGTGGTGGCCGTCATCGCCGTGCCGGTCAGCCCTGCAGGACCCCGGCGACGTCCTCGGCGAAGTCCGCGACCCGCGGCCCCCACCGGGAGGCGATGTCGTCGTCGGCCTCGAGCACCCGGCCCTCCTGCACCGCGGGCACCGTGTCGAACGCGGGGCGCTGGGCGAGCGCGGCCGCGTCCTGCGCGCAGCACACCGTGTCGGCGAGCACGACGACGTCGGGCGCCTGGCCGACGACGTACTCGGCGGACAGCTGCGGGTACCCGCCGGCGGTGTCGGCGGCGCCGTCGGCGATGTTCTCCAGGCCGAAGAGCGAGTAGATCCCGCCGATGAACGTCTCGCTGGTCGCGGAGAAGAAACTCGGGTCGAGCTCGTGGTAGACCCGCATGCCCTGCGCCTCGGCCGGGACCGAGGCGACGGCGGCCTGGATCCGCTCCTGCACGTCGGCGACGACCTCGGTGGCCTCGTCGGCGTGGCCGGTCGCGTCGCCGAGGGTCTGCAGCTGGGCGTAGCTGTCGTCGAGGCTGCCGGCGGCGCCCAGGAGGAGGGTGGGCACCTCGAGGGCGTCGAGGGCGGCGACGATGCCGTTGAGGTCGTCGCTGAGCACGACCAGGTCGGGGGAGTACGCGGCGATCGCCTCGGCGTTGGGCGTGAAGCTCGACAGGTCGGTCACCGGCGCCTCGGCCGGGAAGTTCGACGTGCTGTCCACGGCCTCCACCTGCTCGCCGGCGCCCACGGCGAAGAGCATCTCGGTCGCGGTGGCCGACATCGACACGATGTTCTCCGGCCGCTGGTCCAGGGTGAGCTCGCCGTCGTCGCCGGTCACGGTGACCGGGAAGTCCTCGGCGGCACTCGGGGAGGCGCCGGCGGTGTCGCCAGCGGCGTCGTCGCCGGCGCACGCCGACGTGACGAGGAGCAGGGGGAGCAGCAGCGCGGCGGGGGCGAGCCGGCGGGAGACGGTGCTGGGCAACGGAGGCCTCTCGGGAGGCGGCAGGCGCCGCCCACAGGGCGCCCGACGCCCGATGCGCGACCCTTGCCGCGAGGGTCGGAACAGGGCGCACGGCAGGCGATCTGGCTCAGGTCGACGGGCGACCATCACAGTTGCGGGACAGCACCGGGTTCGCACCGGACTTCGCTGATCGTGCGCCGCCGGCTCGGTGGCCGGCGGGGGAACGGTACCAGCGGCGCGGCGGATCAGCCGCGCGTGGACAGCACGGCGGAGTAGACCCCCACGGTCTGCTGCGCGATCGCCGGCCAGCCGAACTCCGCGAGCACCCGCTCCCGCCCCGCGGCGCCCATGGTCGCGGCCCGGGCCGGGTCGGCCAGCAGCTCGGCGATCCGGGCGGCCAGACCCGCTTCGAACGTCGCCTCGTCCTCGGGGGTGTAGGGCACCAGCAGCCCGGTGCGGCCGTCGTCGACCACCTCCGGGATGCCGCCGACCGCGCTGGCGACGACGGCGGTGCCGCAGGCGGCGGCCTCGAGGTTGACGATGCCCAGCGGCTCGTACACCGACGGGACGACGAAGACGGTCGCCGCGGTGATCAGCGGGACGAGCTGCTCGCGCGGCAGCATCGCCTCGATCCACACGACGCCGTCCCGCCGGGCCTGCAGCGCGGCCACCGCGTCGGCGACCTGCTGCCGCTCGGCGGGGGTGTCGGCCGCGCCGGCGCAGAGCACCAGGCCGGCGCCGGCCGGCAGCTGCTCGGCGGCGGCGAGCAGGTGCATCACCCCCTTCTGCCGGGTGATCCGCCCGACGAACAGCGCGTAGGGGCGGTCGGGGTCCACGCCCAGGGACCGGACGACGCCGGGGTCCTGCACCGGCCGGTAGGCGTCGGCGTCCACGCCGTTGCCGACGACGTGCACCCGCTCGGGGTCGAGGTCGGGATAGGCGTCGAGCACGTCGGCCCGCATGCCGTTGCTGACGGCGACCACCGCGTCGGCGGCCAGGTAGGCCGTGCGCTCCACCCACGAGGAGAGCCGGTACCCGCCGCCGAGCTGGTCGGCCTTCCACGGCCGGCGCGGCTCCAGGGAGTGGGCGGTCACCACGTGCGGCACGCCGTGCACCAGGCCGGCGAACAGCCCGGCGGCGTTGGCGTACCAGGTGTGGCTGTGCACGAGGTCGACCCCGGCCAGGGCGCCGGCGATCTCGACGTCCACCCCGAGCGCCTGCAGCGCGCCGTTGGCCGCCTGCAGCCCCGCCGGGACGGCGTGACCGGTCGCGTCCGCGCGCGGATCGCCGAAACAGTGGACGTCGAGTTCGGGGCCGGCAGGGAGCGCCCGGAGCGCCGCCACGAGGTGCTCGACGTGCACCCCCGCCCCTCCGTAGACGTCCGGCGGCCACTCGCGGGTCACGATCCCGATGCGCACCGGCTCACCCTAGGGGGCACCGCCGCGCACCGTGGTGCGGCGACGACCCCGTTCAGCAGCTACGTTGCGTCACATGCGTGGCGGTCCTCGGGTTCTCGGCATCGTCCTGGCCGGCGGTGAGGGCAAGCGGTTGGCCCCGCTCACCGCGGACCGGGCCAAACCGGCGGTGCCCTTCGGTGGCAACTACCGGCTCATCGACTTCGTGCTGTCGAACCTCGTCAACGCCGAGGTCCGGCAGATCGCGGTCCTCACCCAGTACAAGAGCCACAGCCTCGACCGGCACATCACCACGACGTGGCGGCTGTCGCAGATGCTGGGCAACTACATCACCCCCGTGCCGGCGCAGCAGCGGCTCGGACCGCGCTGGTACACCGGCAGCGCCGACGCGATCTTCCAGAGCCTCAACCTGATCTACGACGCCCGGCCGGACATCGTCATGGTCTTCGGGGCCGACCACGTGTACCGGATGGACCCGGCGCAGATGATCGACCAGCACCTGCAGACCGGCGCCGGCGTGACGATCGCCGGGCTGCGGGTGCCGCGCGCCGAGGCCACCGAGTTCGGGGTGATCGACGCCGACGCCGACGGCCGGGTGCGCGGCTTCCTCGAGAAGCCGGCCGACCCGCCGGGGCTGCCGGACTCTCCCGAGGAGAGCTTCGCCTCGATGGGCAACTACGTGTTCAGCACCGACGCCCTGCTCGAGGCCCTGCGCGCCGACGCCGAGGACGAGAACTCCGTCCACGACATGGGCGGCTCGATCATGCCGATGCTGTCGGACGCCGGGGACGCGTGGGTCTACGACTTCTCCACCAACATCGTCCCCGGCACCACCGAGCGCGACCACGGCTACTGGCGGGACGTCGGGACGATCGACTCCTACTTCGACGCCCACATGGACCTCGTGTCGGTCACCCCGGTGTTCAACCTCTACAACGACCGGTGGCCGATCCTCACCTCGCCCCCGCAGCTGCCGCCGGCGAAGTTCGTCCTCGGCGGGCGGGCGGAGGAGTCGATGGTCAGCGCGGGCGCGATCATCGGCGGCGGCTCGGTGCACAACTCGGTCATCGCGCCGGGCGTGCGGGTCGAGCGCGGCGCCCGCGTGGAGGACAGCGTGCTCATGGACGGCGTCTACGTCGGTGAGGGCGCCTACGTCCGGAAGGCCATCCTCGACAAGAACGTCGTCGTCCCGCCGTGGGCGCGGGTCGGCGTCGACCTGGTCGGGGACGCCGAGCGCTACCACGTCAGCGCGGGCGGGGTGACCGTCCTCGGCAAGGGGTCCCGCGCGTTCGTCTGAGGCGGCCCCCCCCGCTCCCACCACTGGTGTCCCTGCACCGGCCCCGACCAGGGCACCGCCCCGAGGGTGCGCGGGGCGGGGAGGGCGGGGTCCGTTCCTAGCGGCGCCTGGTGGCGACCAGCAGTCCGGCGCCGATCGGCAGGACGGCGGACGTGAGGTCCTCGTGCTCCCGGACGGCGCGGGCGAGCTCCCGCCAGGTCACCGTCTGCGCGTCGCGCGCGGCCCGGTCGGCGATCCGGTTGCCCTCGAGCAGGCCGTGGCAGGCCAGCGTGCCGCCGATCCGCACCAGCTCGAGCAGGGCGTCCAGGTGCGCGGCGTACTCGGTCGGCGCGCCGGCGCAGACCACCATGTCGTAGGCGCCCGGCGAGAGCCGGGGCAGCACCTCGCCGGGTGTCCCGAAGATCATCCGGGTGCGGCCGGCCGGGAAGCCCGCCTCGGTGAACGCCCGGCGGGCGGCGCGCAGCTGCTCGGGGTCGCCGTCCAGCGCCGTGAGGACGCCGTCGGTCCGCATCCCCCGCAGCAGCCAGAGCCCGGCGACGCCCCCGCCGCTGCCGATGGAGACGACCGAGCGGGCGCCGCCACCGGCGGCCAGGACGGCGAGCGTGGCGCCCACCGCGGGCTCGACGGGCGCCGGGCCGCCGAGCTGCGCGGCGCGGGACCGGGCGGCCACCAGTTCGGGGGTCTCGGTCGCGAAGCGGTCGGCGTACGCGGCGCCGTCGCCGCCCGGTCGCGGCCGCTCCGCTCCTCGATCACCGGCGCTCATCACCGGGCGAGGGTAGTGGCCCTCCCGGCCGCGACGGCCCGCGACCGGCGCAGCTGTGAGTGTCCTGTGAACGGGAACACCACCCCGTCGCCGGCCCGTTGGTCCTGACGTGCGCCCTGAGCGAGGAGTCAGACCCCGAACCGCCGACGGCGGGGAGTCGCCGACGACGTCCGTCTGCGATCCTGGTGGGGTGTCCGACCCCGCTTCCCCCGTCCAGCCGGCCGCCGCGCCCGACGAGCCCGGCCCGGCGGCGGACGTCTGGGTCGCGCCGACGTGGGAGCAGGTCGTCCGCGACCACTCCGCGCGGGTCTACCGGCTGGCCTACCGGCTCTCGGGCAACCCGCAGGACGCCGAGGACCTGACCCAGGAGACGTTCGTCCGGGTCTTCCGCTCGCTCGCCGACTTCTCGCCCGGCACCTTCGAGGGCTGGCTGCACCGCATCACGACCAACCTGTTCCTCGACATGGTCCGCCGCCGGCAGCGGATCCGGTTCGACGCGCTGCCCGAGGACACCGAGCGGCTGCCCGGCACCTCGCCCAGCCCGGAGCAGGTCTACACCGACACCCACCTCGATCCCCAGGTGCAGGCGGCGCTGGACGCGCTCTCCCCGGAGTTCCGCGTCGCCGTCGTCCTCTGCGACATCGAGGGTCTGACCTACGAGGAGATCGCGGCGACCCTGGGGATCAAGCTCGGCACGGTGCGCAGCCGCATCCACCGCGGCCGCGTGCAGCTGCGCGAGGCCCTCGCGCACCTCGCCCCGCGCCGCCCGGGTGCCGCCGTGGGCGTCGTCGAGGGGGGCGCCGGGTGAACATCCCCGAGAGCCACCTCGCGCAGGAGGCGATCGCGGCCCTGGTCGACGGCGAGCTGGCCGGCGGTCCGGCGGCGCGCGCGGCCCGGCACCTCACCGGGTGCGCGCAGTGCCGGATGGCCGTCCAGGCCCAGCGCGAGGCCAAGGAGGCGCTGCACACCTGCTCCGAGGTCGCGGTGCCCGGTGACCTCCTGTCCCGGTTGCGGGCCATCCCCTTCACCACCGACGTCCCCGGCACCGGCGGGGGACTCGGTGCGCTCAGCGCGGGCCCCGGGCAGCTGACCGTCAGCGGCGCGTCCGGCTCCTGGTCGGTGCCGCTGGACCCGCCCGCCCCGGCTCCCGCACGGCCGCACCAGGCACGGTGGCTGCGCCGCGGCATGGGCGGCGCGCTGGCCGGGCTGGGGCTCGGTGTCGCCGTCCTCGCCCTCAACCTGCCCGCCGCCGGTGCCGACCGCGACCGCTCCGTGCCGGCCTCGGTCGCCGACTCCCCGGCGGAGGTGCGCACCGAGATCGTGCCGCCGGTGGTGCGCGCGATGACCGTCGGCGCCGGCGGGTCACCCGCACCCGGCACGCCGGGCGGGACGCCCTGACCAGCCGCACCGACCCCCCGGCCGGGGAGGACCCGCTGCCCGAGACCCCGCAGACCCCGGAGGAGCCGCGGCCGGCGCCCGCCGACCCGGTTCCCGACGAGGTCTTCGCCCGCCCGCGGGACGGCGTCGGCGGCTTCGACCCGCCACCGGCCCACCCCCGGCCGGCGGGGGCCTCCGTCCCGCCGCCGAGCCCGGCCCAGCAGGCCGCCTTCGGCCGCCCGGCCGCGATCTCCGGCAGCTTCGCCGGCGACCGTCCCCTGCCGCCGGCCCGTCCGGTCCCGCCACCGCCGCCGGAGGCGGTGCTGCGTGCCTTCGCGCCCGCCGGACCGGGACAGCGCGGCCTGCAGGAGCCGCCCGGTGGGCGGCCCGGACGGCGGCGCACCGCCACCGGCCCGTGGTGGAAACCCGACGCCCGCAACGACCCCTGGCGGGACCCGCACGCGCCGGCCGGGCTCACCGGCCCGGCGGTGTTCGAGGAGCCCGAGGAGCAGGAAGGCCCGGTCGTCGTCGACGCGAAGGGTCGCAAGCGGCTGCGGCTGCGCGACCTGACGGTCCGGCTGTCGGTGCTCGTGCTGCTCGCCGTCCTGCTCGTGGGCGCCGCGGGCGGGGCGGCCGGCTACCTGCTGACCCGCACCGCCACCGAGGAGCCGCTGCTGGCCCCGGACACCCAGCTCAACCAGACCGACGAGGGGATCGCCCGCGAGCCGGGTTCGGTCTCCGACATCGCCGAGCGGGTGACCCCCACGGTGGTCTCCGTCGAGGTGCGGCTCGGCCAGGCCGGCGCCACCGGGTCCGGCGTCGTCATCGACGGCGCCAACGGCTACATCGTCACCAACAACCACGTCATCTCCGGCGCCGACGGCGTCGAGGGCGCCGAGATCCGCGCGGTGTTCTCCGACGGCAGCGGCTCGGCGGCCCGCATCGTCGGCCGCGACCCGGCCAGCGACGTCGCCGTCCTCAAGGTGGAGAAGCCCGGGCTGCTGACCGCCGCGCTCGGCAGCTCGGACGCCGTCGTGGTCGGCGACCCGGTCGTGGCCGTCGGCTCCCCGCTGGGTCTGGCCGGCACTGTGACCAGCGGGATCGTGAGCGCCCTGGACCGGCCGGTGCGGCTTTCGGGGGAGGGCAGCGACACGAACGCCGTCATCAGCGCCGTGCAGACCGACGCCCCGATCAACCCCGGCAACTCCGGCGGCGCGCTGGTCAACGCCTCCGGCGAGCTCATCGGCATCAACACTGCCATCGCCTCGCTCGGCGGGGGCAGCGTGGGCCTCGGGTTCGCCATCCCGATCGACGCCGTCCGCGACATCGCCCAGCAGCTGATCACCACCGGTCAGGCCGTGCACGCCGCGCTCGGGGTGAACGCGCGCTCGGTGACCGACGGCACCCGCGACGGCGCCCTGGTCGTCAACGTCGAGCCCGGCAGCGGCGCGGCCGAGGCCGGGATCCAGGAGCAGGACGTCATCATCGCGGTGGACGACGACGCGGTCGGCAGCTCCGAGGAGCTGGTCGTCGCCATCGACGCGCACGACCCCGGGGAGACGGTCACCCTCGAGCTGATCCGCAACGGGTCCTCGACCACGGTCCAGGCCACGCTCGACCAGGCCTGAGACACCCCCCGGACTGGGCACTGACCGGGCGGCCCCGTCCGCCTAGTCTTGAGGCCTCGGCGGTCAGGGGGTCCGCAGGAGGAGGGAGGCGCGCGTGTTCGACTCGATCGGCTGGGGCGAGATCATCGTCCTCGCCCTGGCTGCGCTCTTCATCTTCGGGCCCGAGCGGCTGCCGGACCTCGCGAAGGACGCCGCCGCCGGCCTCAAGAAGGCCCGCTCGGCGATCACCGGCGTCCGGGCCCAGGTCGACGAGTCACTGGGTGACGACCTCGCGAAGCTGCGCGACCTCGACCTACGGCAGTACCACCCGCGGACGTTCATCAAGAACCAGTTGCTGGGCGACGACGACGAGCCACCACTCCGGCGGGGCAGCGTCAGCGGGACGGTGGGCCTCACCAAGGGGGGCGCCGGAGCCGCGGTGGCCGCGCGCGACGCGGTCCGCACCCGGGACGCCAACACGCCGCCCCCGTTCGACCCCGACGCGACGTGATCAGCGGCCCGGTCCCCTCCGATGAGGGGACCGGGCCGCTGTCGCGTCCGGCTAGCGGCGGACGGGCGTGAGCCCCAGCGACATCCCGGACAGCCCGCGCTGACGGCTGGCGAGGCCTTCGGCGATCGCGGCCAGCGCCATGGCGGCCGGCGACTCCGGCTCGGCGAGCACGACCGGCGCACCGGCGTCGCCCGCCTCGCGGACCCGCGTGTCCAGGGGGATCTGGCCGAGCAGCGGCACGCGTGCACCGAGGGTGCGGGTCAGCGCGTCGGAGACCGTCTGGCCGCCACCGGAGCCGAAGACCTCCATGCGGGAGCCGTCGGGCAGCTCCAGCCACGACATGTTCTCGATGACGCCGACGACCTGCTGGTGGGTCTGGGTGGCGATCGCGCCGGCCCGCTCGGCCACCTCGGCGGCGGCCAGCTGCGGCGTCGTCACGACGAGGATCTCGGCGTTGGGCAGCAGCTGGGCGATGGAGATGGCGACGTCGCCGGTGCCGGGCGGCAGGTCGAGCAGGAGGACGTCGAGGTCGCCCCACCACACGTCGGCGAGGAACTGCTGCAGCGCGCGGTGCAGCATCGGCCCGCGCCACACCACGGGGGTGTTGCCCGGGGTGAACATGCCGATCGAGATGACCTTCACGCCGTAGGCCTGCGGCGGCATGATCATGTTGTCGACCTGGGTGGGCTTGTCGTCGACCCCGAGCATCCGCGGCACCGAGTGGCCGTAGATGTCGGCGTCCACGACGCCGACCGACAGGCCGCGCCGGGACAGCGCGGCGGCCAGGTTGACCGTGACCGACGACTTGCCGACGCCGCCCTTGCCGGAGGCGACGGCGTACACGCGGGTCAGCGAGCCGGGCTGGGCGAACGGGATGACCGGGTCGGCGGCGTCGGTGCCGCGGACGGTGCGGCGCAGCTCGGCGCGCTGCTCGTCGTTCATCACGTCGAGGCCGACCTGGACCGAGGTGACGCCGGCGACGGCCGACACCGCCTGGGTGACCCGGTTGGTGATCGTCTCGCGCATGGGGCAGCCCGAGACGGTCAGGTACACCTCGACCCGGACGGCGCCGTCGGCGCCGATCTGCACGTCCTTGACCATGCCCAGCTCGGTGAGCGGGCGGTTGATCTCCGGGTCCTGCACGGTGGCCAGGGCGGCGTTGACGGCGTCGAGCGCCGGCGCGCCGGTCAGCGGGGCGGACATCGTTGCGGCTGTCTCCTTCGGCGGGGGACCCGGTCCGGCCCGCCGAGAGGCGACGGCGACCTGCGCACACGGGTCTCCTGCCACTGTACGGCGGCCAGGATCCGGAACCGCCCGCCGGAGCGTGATCCGTCCCGCAGCCCGCACCGGTCTCGGCGCCGTGCCCCGCCCCCCGAGCCGCCGCCGTGTCGGACCGGGTCGTTAGCCTCGGTCACCGTGTCCGCAGATCGTTCCGCCACCCTGCGCGACGCGGTCGGGCTGGGGCTCGCGGTGGGTCTCTACGGCGCGGCCTTCGGTGCCGCGGCCGACGCGGCCGGGCTGGATCTGTGGCAGGCCATGACGATGTCGCTGCTGATGTTCACCGGCGCCTCGCAGTTCGCCCTGGTCGGCGTGCTGGGCGCGGGTGGCAGCGGGCTCGCCGCGGTCGGCAGCGCGCTGCTGCTGGGTACCCGCAACACCGTCTACGGCGTCCGGATGCTGCCGCTGCTGCGGCCGCGCGGCGTGCTCCGCCGGGTCGGAGCGGCGCACTGGGTCATCGACGAGACGACGGCGCTGGCGATCGCCGCCCCCGACCGGGCGCTTGCCCGGCTGGCCTTCCTGTCCGGCGGCGGCACGATCTTCCTGGTCTGGAACGCCACGACCGTGGTCGGCTCGCTCGGGGCCGCGGCGCTGTCCGGGGCCGCCCTGGCCGCCCTGGACGCCGTCGTCCCGGCCGCCTTCCTGGCGCTGCTGTGGCCGCGGCTGCAGTGGTCGTTCCCCGAGGCGGCCGTGCAGCGGCGGGTGGCGGTGGGCGGCGCGGTGGTCGCGCTCGCGCTGACCCCCGTCGTGCCCGCGGGCGTGCAGGTGATCGCCGCGGTGGTCGCGGTGGCGCTGGCCGGGCGGCCGCGGGTGGCGTCGGAGGAGGCCCGATGACCGGCACCGCGCTGTGGGTGACCGTCGTGGCGGCGTCGCTCGGCTGCTACCTGCTCAAGCTCGCCGGGCTCTCGGTGCCCGCCGCCTGGGTGGAGCGGCCGTGGGTGACCCGCGTCGTCGACTTCGTGCCCGCTGCGCTGCTCGCTGCACTGGTCGCGGTGCAGGCCGCCACCACCGACGGCGCGCTGGTCGTCGACGGTCGGCTGGCCGGGCTCGCGGCCGCAGCGCTGGCGCTGGCGCTGCGGTCGCCGTTCATCGTCGTCCTGGTGGTCGCCGGGGCGACCGGCGCCCTGGTCCACGTCGTCGCCGGCGGCTGAGCCGGCCGCCGTCCTCAGCCGACCGCGTCGCGCTTCTTCCGCGCCTTCTTCTCGCGCCGGTCGGCGTCGTCGGCGGCGTCCTCGGCCATGCGGTTGAGCTCGCCGCGGATGAAGTCGCGGGTGGCCAGCTCGCCGATCGCCACCCGCAGCGCGGCCAGCTCGCGGGCCAGGTACTCGGTGTCGGCGCGGGTGGTCGAGGCCCGGGCGCGGTCCTCCTCCAGGGCCACGCGGTCGCGGTCGGCCTGCCGGTTCTGCGCCAGCAGGATCAGCGGGGCGGCGTAGGCGGCCTGGGTGGAGAACGCCAGGTTGAGCAGGATGAACGGATACGGGTCCCACTGCAGCTGGACGGCGAAGACGTTGAGCCCGATCCAGACGATCACGAGCACCGTCTGGACGGCGAGGAACCGGCCGGTGCCCAGGAAGCGGGCGATGGCCTCGGCGAACTGGCCGACCGCGTCCGGGTTGAACCGCACGAAGCTGCTCAGCCGGCGGGTCCGGCCGCGGGGGACGTCGAGCCGCTGGCTCTCAGCCACGTCGGGCCCGTTCGCGCCAGTCGTCGGGCAGCAGGTGGTCGAGGACGTCGTCCACGCTGACCGCGCCCACGAGGTGCCCCTGCCCGTCGACGACCGGGGCGGCCACCAGGTTGTAGGTGGCGAAGTAGCGGGTCACCTCCGCCAGCGGCGCCTCCGGCGTGAGCGGTTCCATGTCGTCGAGCACGCCGCTGACCAGCGTGGACGGCGGCTCGCGCAGCAGCCGCTGGATGTGTGCCAGCCCGAGGTAGCGCCCGGTCGGGGTGGCCGACGGCGGCCGGCAGACGTAGACCTGGCTGGCCAGGGCCGGGCTGAGCTCGGGCTCGCGCACCCGCGCCAGGGCCTCGGCGATCGTGGCGTCGGGGGTCAGGATCACCGGCTCGCTGGTCATGATCCCGCCGGCGGTGTCCTCGGAGTACTTGAGCAGCTGGCGCACCGGCTCGGCCTCGTCGGGCTCCATGAGCTCGAGCAGCCGGTTGCGGTCGACGTTCGACAGCTCGGCCAGCAGGTCGGCGGCGTCGTCGGGGTCCATCACCTCGAGGACGTCGGCCGCGCGGCTCTCGTCCAGCGTGCCGAGGATGGTGATCTGGTCGGCCTCGGGCAGCTCGCCCAGCACGTCGGCCAGCCGCTCGTCGTCCAGCGCCTCGGCGACCTCGTGCCGGCGCTTGATCGGCAGCTCCTGCAGCGCGTGGGCCAGGTCGGCGGCGTTGAGCTCGCGGTAGGTCGCGATGAGCGTCTCGGCACCCTGTCCGGTCTGCGGCAGGCTCAGCCCGCGGACCTCGTCCCAGTTCAGCTGGTGCAGCTGGCCGCGGCGGCCCAGCCGGCCGGGTTCCTGGACGGCGAGCTTGGAGAGCACCCAGTCGCCGGTGCGGGTCTGCTCCATCCCGGCGTCGACGACCACGGCGGGACGACCGGACTCGGCGAGGTGGACCGAGCGGTCGAGCAGCTCGCCGAGGACGAGGGTCTCGCCCCGCCGCTGCTCGAAGCGCTTGAGGTTGAGCGTGCCCGAGCCGAGGACCACCGCGCCGGGGTCGACCGAGGTCACCCGGCCCATCGGCACGAAGATCCGGCGACGGGCGACCACCTCGACGACCAGGCCGAGGACGCGGGGCGGCGCCGTGCCGACGCGCAATGCGACGACGGCGTCGCGGACCTTGCCCACCCGGTCGCCGTTGGGGTCGAAGACGGTCAGCCCGGCCAGCCGGGAGACATACGCCCTCGTCACCGTCGTCACGGGACGTGAGGCTACCGTCGGCGGCGTGTCGTCCCCCGCAGCCGAGCTCGAGTACGAGGTCGTCGACGTCTTCGCGCCGCGCGCCTTCGCCGGCAACCCGCTCGCCGTCGTGTTCGACGCCGACGCGCTGACCACCGAGCAGTGCCAGGCGCTGGCCCTCGAGTTCCACCTCTCGGAGACCTCGTTCCTGTGCGCGCCGACCGCCGGCTCGGGCGCCACCTACCGGGTGCGCATCTTCACGCCCTACGCCGAGCTGCCCTTCGCCGGGCACCCGAGCGTCGGCGCGGCGCACACGCTGGTGCGGGCCGGCCGGGCGGCCACGGGCACGCTGCGGCAGGAGTGCGGCGCCGGCGTGCTCGACGTCGTGGTCGACGAGCAGGGCGCGACGCTCACCGGCGGCCGCCCCACGCTCGAGGACGGCCCGGACCTCGCCGCGCTGGCCGAGGCGATGGGCCTGTCGGCGGCCGACGTGGTCGGCGTCCCGGCGCACGTGGCCGGCTGCGGCCTGCCGTTCACGTTCCTCGCGGTGCGCCCCGAGGTGGTCGACCAGGCGGCGCCCGTTCCGGCACTGCTGGGCCGGCTCGGGGTGGGGGAGGGCGTCTCGGTCCTCGCCTGGGACGGCGCGGCCTCCACCGCGTACGCCCGGGTGTTCGCCGCCGACATCGCCTGGGGCGAGGACCCGGCGACCGGATCGGCGGCCCTGGGCGCCGGCGTCTGGCTGGTGGCCGCGGGGCTGGTGGCCGGCGACGGGACGTCGTCCTACGTGGTCCGGCAGGGCGAGGCGATGGGCCGCCCCTCGGTCCTGACCTGCACCGTCACCGCGTCCGGTGGTGCGGCCGTCTCGGCCACCACGCACGGGGCCGTCGTGCCGGTCGCGCGCGGCCGGATCCGGGTCCCGAGCTGAGAGAGGACCCCGTCCCGCTCACCCCTGGCTCCGCTCGGCGCGAGCCTCTGGACGGGGCCGGCTCCGCGTGGGCGGTGCACCGTCCCGGCGGCCGGGACGTCGGGTTGATGGCCGCCGCCGTCGTCGGCATCTCGCTGTCCGCGCCGCTGACCACGCTGCTGGCGGCGCCGATGCTGGCGCTGGCGTTCTGGCGCAACGTGGGCGGCGCCGCGGTGCTGCTGCCGGTGCTGCTCCTGCGGGAGCGTCCGGTGCTGGCCGGGCTCCGGTTCCGCCACCTCGGCAGCTCCGTGCTGGCCGGGCTGTTCCTCGCCGCGCACTTCGCCGCCTGGCTGCCCAGCCTGTCGATGACCACGGTCGCCGCGTCGACCGCGCTGGTCACGACGACGCCGATCTGGACGGCGCTGGTCGCCCGGATCAGCGGGGTGCGGCTGCCCGCGGCGATCTGGTGGGGGCTGGTGCTGGCCGTGCTGGGGGTCGCCCTCATCGCCGGGGTCGACGTCACGGTCAGCGTGCGGGCGCTGGTCGGCGACGGGCTGGCGCTGCTCGGGGCGGTCTGCGCCGGCGGGTACGTCCTGGCCGGGGCGCGGGCCCGGCAGCGGCTGTCCACCGCCGCCTACGCGATCGTCTGCTACTCGGTCTGCGCGCTGACGATCGCGGTCGCGGCGGTCGTCGTCGGCGCCCCGCTCGGCGGGTTCAGCGGCCGGGACTGGCTGCTGATCGCGGCGATCACCGTGTGCGCCCAGGTGCTCGGCCACACCCTGCTCAACCTGGTGCTCTCCTCGGTCGGACCGACGGTGGTCAGCCTGGTGGTGCTGCTCGAGGTGCCCGGGGCGCTGCTGTTCGCGCTGGTCCTGCTCGGGCAGGTGCCGCCACTGCTCGCCCTGCCCGGCGTGCTGCTCGTCGTCCTCGGGGTGGCGCTGGTGGTGCGCGCCAGCCGGCCGGTGACCCTCGTCGAGCCCGCGACCTGAGGGGCAGAAATGGCCATTTCTGCCCCTGACTACCCTCCGGTAGCGACCTGACCCCGACCAGCTGTGTCGTCCGCCCACCCCACCACCCCGGAGGACCCGTGGCCGAGCTCCGATCCCGCCGTTCCAACCTGGCCGTGCCGGGCAGCAACCCCCGGTTCCTGGAGAAGGCCAAGGGCCTGCCCGCCGACCAGGTGTTCCTCGACCTGGAGGACGCCTGCGCCCCGCTGGCCAAGCCCGGCGCCCGGAAGAACATCGTCGCCGCGCTCAACGAGGGCGGGTGGGGGGAGAAGATCCGCACCGTCCGGGTCAACGACTGGACGACGGAGTGGACCTATCACGACGTGATCGAGGTCGTCGGGGGCGCCGGGGCGAACCTGGACTGCATCATGCTGCCCAAGGTGGTCGACGCCGCCCAGGTGCAGGCGCTGGACCTGCTGCTCACCCAGGTCGAGAAGTCCACCGGCCTGCCGGTGGGGCGGATCGGCATCGAGGCGCAGATCGAGAACGCCCAGGGGCTGATCAACGTCAACGCGATCGCGTTCGCCAGCCCGCGGATCGAGACGATCATCTTCGGCCCGGCCGACTTCATGGCCTCGATCAACATGAAGTCCCTCGTGGTGGGGGCGCTGCACCCGGACTACGCCGGCGATCCGTTCCACTACATCCTCATGCAGATCCTGATGGCCGCCCGGGCCCGCGGCGTGCAGGCGATCGACGGCCCGTTCCTGCAGGTCCGCGACGTCGACGCGTTCCGCGAGGTGGCCAAGCGGTCGGCGGTGCTGGGGTTCGACGGCAAGTGGGTGCTGCACCCGGGGCAGATCGACGCGGCCAACGAGATCTACGCGCCGTCGCAGGAGGACTACGACCACGCCGAGCTGATCCTCGACGCCTACGAGTGGTCCACGTCGGAGGCCGGCGGCGCGAAGGGCTCGGCGATGCTCGGCGACGAGATGATCGACGAGGCCAGCCGCAAGATGGCGCTGGTCATCGCCGGCAAGGGCCGCGCCGCCGGCATGGCCCGCACCTCGACGTTCAGCCCGCCGGAGAGCTGACTGCCCGCTGAACGAGGCATAGGAAGCTCTCCCCCCGTCCAGCACCCGTCGACGTGGGTAGAGCTTCCTATGCCCGAGGCGTCAGGGGCCGAAGGAGACGCCGGCCAGCGCGGCGACGGCCACGAACCACAGCACGATCGCCAGGACGACGAGCGCGCAGAACACCGCGCCGACGATGATGCCGGCCAGGGCCAGGCCCTCGCCGTCCTCGCCGGTCCGCCTGATCTGCCGGCGTGCGACGACGCCGAGCACCACGCCGGCCGGTGCGAAGACGAACGCCATGACCAGGGCGAGGACCGCCAGGGTGTTGGTCGGCCGCGGGTACGGCGCGGGTGGCGCGTACGGGAGGCCGTAGCCGGGAGGCGGTCCGTAGCCGGGGGGCGGTCCGTAGCCGGGGTCGGCGTACGGCGGCGGGGGCGGCACGGTGGCGGGGGAGTCGCCCCGGTACCGGCCGTCGTCGTGCGTGCTCATCGGGTCCTTCCGTCGGGGGCGCCGGGTCACCGTCCGACGGCGGCGCCGGGCAGCGCGGCCATCCGGGTCGCGATGCCCCGGGCGGCGGTGGCGCCTGCGGCAGGATCCTCCGCGATGAGCACCGACACCACCGCGCCACGCCCTTGGGCGAGCACGTCCTGCGTGGTCCCGTCCGCCAGCCGGTAGCGCACCGCGACAACGGTCCCGGCCAGTCCCTCGACGACCGGCGGCTCGACGAGCGTGCGGTCGCCGGCCGGGCAGGACTCGAAGGCGTCCCGCAGCTCGGTCAGCGCCAGCTCACCGGACTCGGCCGAGTCGTAGGCGATCGCCTCGGAGACGACGGTGGCGGCGCCGGCCGGGTCGAGGCCGACGACGGGGTGCTTGGCGACCCGGTGCTCCTCGGAGGCGAAGGCGACGCCGCAGATGCCGTCGAGGCTCGGGTCGCCGGCCAGGTCGCCGTCCGGCACGGGGTTGGCCTGCACCGACCAGCCGGCCGGGAGGTCCGTCGCCCGCAGCGCGACCGCGAGGGCCGCCTCCTCGGGCGTGGTCGCGGCCGCGGGGTCGGCGGTCGCGGCTGCCGACTGCTCGGCCTGGGCCGGCGCGGGCTCCTCCCGCGGGGCGTCGTCCGCCGGCGGGCTCCCGCAGCCGGCGGCCAGCAGGACGGCGGCGAGCGCGACGACCAGGGACCTCACCCCGGCGACGCTAGCCCGGCGGGCGGGTGTGACGAGGGCGGGTGGGCGGTGGCCCATACTCACCGGTAACTACGGACACCGGAGTCCCCGGAGGAGCGACCGCCATGACCCGTCTGGCCCAGACCGCCGACCTGACCGACGTCCAGCAGGAGATCCTGGCGACGGTCCGCAGCTTCGTGGACAAGGAGATCATCCCGCACGCCCAGCAGCTCGAGCACGCCGACGCCTACCCGACCGAGATCGTCGAGGGCTTGAAGGAGATGGGGATCTTCGGGCTGATGATCCCCGAGGAGTTCGGCGGGCTGGGCGAGTCGCTGCTGACCTACGCGCTGGTGGTCGAGGAGATCGCCCGCGGCTGGATGAGCGTGTCGGGGGTGATCAACACCCACTTCATCGTGGCCTACATGGTGCTGCAGCACGGCACGCCCGAGCAGCGCGAGCGGCTGCTGCCGCGGATGGCGACCGGCGAGGTGCGCGGCGCGTTCTCGATGTCCGAGCCGGGGCTGGGCTCCGACGTCGCCGGGATCCGCACCAAGGCCGTGAAGCAGGTCGAGGGCGACTACGTGATCGACGGGCAGAAGATGTGGCTGACCAACGGCGGGTCCTCCACGCTGGTCGCGGCGCTGGCGCGCACCGAGGAGGGTGCGGCGAAGGCGCACCAGAACCTGACCTGCTTCCTGGTGGAGAAGCCGGCCGGGTTCGGTGAGGTGCTGCCCGGGCTGAGCATCCCCGGGAAGATCGACAAGATGGGTTACAAGGGCGTGGACACCACCGAGCTGGTGTTCGACGGCTTCCGGATCGGCGCCGAGCAGGTCCTGGGTGGGACGCCGGGGCGGGGGTTCGCGCAGATGATGGACGGCGTCGAGGTCGGCCGGGTGAACGTCGCGGCCCGCGCCTGCGGCATCTCGATCCGCGCGTTCGAGCTGGCCATCGCCTACGCCCAGCAGCGGGAGACGTTCGGCCGGCCGATCGCGCAGCACCAGGCGATCGCCTTCCAGCTGGCCGAGATGGCCACCAAGGTCGAGGCCGCGCACGCGCTGATGGTGAAGGCCGCCCGGTTGAAGGACGCCGGCTCGCGCAACGACGTCGAGGCGGGCATGGCCAAGCTGCTGGCCAGCGAGTACTGCGCCGAGGTCACCACGACCTCGTTCCGCATCCACGGCGGGTACGGCTACTCCAAGGAGTACGAGATCGAGCGGCTGATGCGCGAGGCGCCGTTCCTGCTCATCGGCGAGGGCACCAGCGAGATCCAGAAGACCATCATCAGCCGCGGCCTGCTCAAGGAGTACGCCCTCAAGCGCTGAGGGAGGACCCCCCCGATCAGCCGGCCGAGTCGGCCGGCTGCTCGAAGGTGACCTCGACCCGGTCGACGCCGAGCGAGCGGGCCAGCCCGGTCAGCATGTCCCGCGTGTTGTCCTCGGCCCGCTCGCGCAGGTCGCTCTCCGCGGCCGCGGCGGCCAGCCGGTCCTCCGCCAGCGCGTAGAGCTCGGTGTCGTCGACCGGGTTGTCGCCGAAGGCGTCGCCGACCCGCTCGAACAGCCCGCGGTCGCGGTCGAGGACCCGGCTCTCCGCCGGGTCGATGCGCACCTCGCCGACGCGCGGCGAGGGCAGGTCGATGGTGGCCGACGTGCCGTCGGCGGAGAGGGCGACCCGGCCGGAGTCCAGCCCCTCGAAGTCGACGTAGGCGTCCGCGGTGCCGGTGGCCAGGAAGCTGACCCGCTCGCCGCTGATCACCGACGGCACGTACCGGGTGTCCTTCTCCTGGTCGACGACGACCTGGAAGGTGCCGGTGGCCGCGTGGTACTCGTGCAGGTCGTCGAGGGCCAGCAGCAGCGGCGTCGTGCTGCGGTCGACGACGTCCTGCTCGAACGGGTTGCCGGGCAGCCAGTCCCACACCTGGCCCGACACGGGCACGAGCACGGCCAGCCCGATCGCGGCGGCGACCAGGCGGCGGGGCACCCGGCGCCGGCGGCGCGGCGTCCGCTCGGCGGTGCTGTCGGTGGACCGGTCCAGCAGGAGTGCGGGCATGCGCGACCTCTTCCGAACGGGCGGGGGACTGCCCTGTTCAGCGACGGGCAGCCGCCCGTCATTCCCGCGATCGGGGACGGCGGTGCGTCAGCGGGCCGGCCGCCGGTCGTACGCGGCCCGCGCCCACAGGTACCCGGCCCAGCGCGATCGCCGCGCACCAGCCGACCGACAGCAGGCCGTTGATGCCGCCCGGTGACGGAGATGGCGGGGGTCATGGTCGTCACGCCCGTCGGACGACGATGTCGCCGAAGCCGGTGCGGGCGCGCAGCCGCACGGTCTCCTGCTCACGGTGGCCCGGACGGCGCCGAGCGGCCCGGAGCAGTCGACGTCGCCGGTCCCGCAGTCGACGGCGAGCACCGAGCGCTCCGGCAGGAGGACGTCGACCTCGACCGATGGCAGGCCGCCGAAGAACAGCAGGCGGGGCCGGCGGGGCGAGCTGACCAGCAGCGTCCCGCCGTTGTACTCGACCCGGGTCTGCTCGGCGGCCTGGATGCGCGCGGCAACGGGGCCGGGGGTGGCGAAGGTGGGCACGGTGGACCTCCGGACGGGTGGGTGTCGGGGCAGCGGGCGGGCGGCGGTCAGCTGACCCAGCCCGAGTAGGTCTGGCCGGACCAGCGGCCGCGGCGGCGTCCCGGCGCGTCCGGGCCGCCGTCCTGCAGGGCGCGCGTGACGGCTCGGACCAGCCAGCTGTTGGTCGAGGAGCCCTGCCGCTCGGCGGCCTCCTCGACCCCGGGCCTTGAGCGCGTCGGGCAGGCGCAGGGTGATCCGCGCCGTGCCGCCGTCGTCCGCGTCGCCCGGCGCCGGCTGCGCGGAACCCCGGGTCGGCCTCCGGAGCGCCCTCCTCGTGCGGCGGCACCGGGTGCGTCACGACCAGGCCGATGTCGCTGCCGCGCAGCCGCACGTCGACGGCTCCGGGCGCCAGCTGGCCGGTGAGCTCCTCCGCGGCCGCGGAGAGGGGCCTGAGCAGGGCGAGCCGCAGCGAGGAGTCCAGCGGCGCGGTGAGCCGTTCGGCGAGTGCGCGCCGGCGTCACGGTCCGGGGTTCCACGTCACGGAAGGGCGGGGAACACGTCGCGCGGGCCGGGGCTTGGCTCGGGACATGAGAGCTGTCGGAGTGACCGAGTTCGGTGGGCCGGAGGCCCTGCACCTCATCGACGTCCCGGCCGAGCCGCTGGGGCCGGGGCAGGTCCGGCTGCGGGTGACCGCGGCGACGGTGAACCCGACCGACACCCACGCCCGCAACGGCACGTACGCCCAGCGGGACCCGGTCAAGGAGTTCCCCTACGTGCCCGGGATGGACGCCGCCGGCGAGCTGCTCGAGATCGGCCCCGACGTCGAGACCGACCTGCAGGTGGGCGAGCGGGTGATGGCGATCGTGCTGCCGTCGGGGGCGCACGGCGGCTACCGGGAGGATCTCGTCGTCCCGGCCGGGTCGGTGGCCCGCTCGCCGAAGGGCGCCACGGACGCCGAGGCCGCGACTCTGCCCATGAACGGCCTCACTGCTCGGCTGGCGCTCGACCTGATGGCGCTCGAGCCCGGCCAGGTGCTCGCGGTGACCGGCTCCGCGGGTGCGTTCTGCGGCTACGTGATCCAGCTGGCCAAGCGGGAGGGGCTGACCGTCGTCGCCGACGCCTCGGAGGCCGACGAGCAGCTGGTCCGCGACCTCGGCGCCGACGTCGTCGTCCGGCGCGGCGACGACGTCGCCGACCGGGTCCGCGAGCTCTACCCCGAGGGTGTCGACGGGCTGGCCGACGGCTCCGTGCAGGACGAGCTCGTGCTCCCGGCCGTGAAGGACGGCGGCACCGTCGCGACCGTGCGCGGCTACCGGGGCGACGGGCAGCGCGGGCTGCGCGTCCACCCGGTCGCCGTCCGGAACTACGTCGAGGAGCAGGAGCGGCTGGACGGCCTGCGGCAGCTGGTGGAGGACGGCGTGGTGACCCTGCGCGTGGCGCGGACGATCCCCGCCGAGGAGGCCGCCGAGGCGCACCGGCTGCTCGAGCGCGGCGGCGTCCGCGGGCGCCTGGTCCTCACCTTCTGAGGTCGCGGGAGTGGCCCCCGACCTGCCAGGGTGGGGCCACTCCCGGGCACCGGTGCCCGGCCGACGTGGAGGTGCGCAGATGGTGCACAGGCTCGTGGTCAACTATGGGCAGCCCGATGACCCGGGCGCGTTCGACGACTACTACCGCGACACGCACATGCCCCTGGCCATGGAGATGCCCGGGCTCATCCGGTTCACCGCCGGCCACGCCAAGTCGATGGACCCCTCCCAGCAGGCGCCCTACTTCGTCGCCGAGCTCGACTTCGAGTCCGAGGAGTCGATGATGACGGCCTTCGCCTCGCCGGAGGGCCGGTCGGCGGGGGAGGACGTCGCCAACTTCGCCACCGGTGGCGCGACGATGGCGCACTTCGACGTCCGCGAGATCAAGATCGGCATGCCGTACGTGCCGTGACGGCCTGTTGCGGTCGGCCGGGGCGCGGCCGGTGAACGGGGCGCAGGCGCTCATCCGCACCCTCGTCGCGGCCGGGGTCGACGTCTGCTTCGCCAACCCCGGCACGTCGGAGATGCACTTCGTCGCGGCCCTGGACGACGTGCCGGAGATGCGCGCCGTGCTGACCCTGTTCGAGGGGGTCGCGACCGGCGCCGCCGACGGCTACGCGCGCATGGCCGGCCGCCCCGCCGCGACCCTGCTGCACCTCGGCCCGGGGTTGGCCAACGGCCTGGCCAACCTGCACAACGCCCGCCGGGGCGGCGCCCCGCTGGTGAACGTCGTCGGCGACCACGCGCGGTCGCACAAGCGGCTGGACGCCCCGCTGGAGTCCGACGTCGACGCCCTCGCCGGCGCGGTGTCGGGCTGGGTGCGCCGGTCGCTGTCGCCGGCCGACGTCGCAGCCGACGCCGCCGAGGCGGTGGCGCAGGCGGCGCGGGGAGCGGTGGCGACCCTCGTGCTGCCCGCCGACGTCTCCTGGGAGGACGGCGCCGCGCCGGCCGAGCCGGTGCCGGTGCGGCCCGCCCCCCGGGTGCCCGACGCGGTGGTCGAGGACGTGGCCGCCGCGCTCGCGTCGGGGGAGCCGGCCGTGCTGTTCCTCGGCGGCGACGTCGTGGCGTGCGAGGAGGGACTGCTCGCCGCCGGCCGGGTCGCCGCCGGCACCGGCGCGCGGCTGCTGACCGAGACGTTCCCCGCGCGGACGGTGCGCGGCGCCGGCCTGCCCGACGTCGACAAGCTGCCCTACCCGCCGGAGATGGCGATGGCCGCCCTCGAGGGGACGGCGCACCTGGTCCTGACCGGGGCGACCGGGCCGGTGCACTTCTTCGCCTATCCGGACGTGCCGGGGACGCCGGTGCCCGAGGGCTGCACGGTGCACGTGCTCTCCGCCCCGGGGGAGGACGGCGTGGCCGCGGTGCGGGCGCTGGCCGACCGCGTCGCGCCCGGCACCGAGCCGGAGCCGGTCGAGGCCGCCCGCCCCGAGCTGCCCACCGGCCTGCTGGACCCGCGGTCGATGGCAGCGGTGGTCGGCGCGCTGCTGCCCGAGCGGGCGATCGTCGTCGACGAGGCGCTCACCTCGGGGGTGGGCCTGGCCGAGCTGACCGCGGGCGCGCCGCGGCACGACTGGCTGGCGCTGACCGGCGGCGCGATCGGCGACGGGCTGCCGATGGCGGTCGGCGCCGCGGTGGCCTGCCCCGACCGGCCGGTGCTGTGCATCCAGGCCGACGGCAGCGCGATGTACACCATCCAGGCGCTGTGGACCCAGGCCCGCGAGCAGCTCGACGTCACGACGATCGTCTGCGACAACGGCTCCTACGCGATCCTCGAGCACGAGCTGTCCCGCGTGGGTGCCGACGGCGACGGCGAGCGGGCCGGGCAGCTGCTGCACCTGGGCGGTCCCGGGCTGGACTTCGTCGCGCTCGCGACCGGTATGGGCGTGCCGGCGACCCGCGCGACGACGGCCGAGGAGCTGGCCGACCAGCTCCGGCGGGCGCTGGCCGAGCCGGGCCCGCACCTGATCGACGCGGTGCTCCCCGGCCGGCACTGAGCGTGCGGTGGCGCGGCGGGCCGCTCGCGTCGCCGTGGCCGTCGTCCTGGTGCTCGCCGTGCTGACCGGGCTGCTCTGGGCCCTGCAGCGGCGGCTGGTCTACCTGCCCGACGACGGCCCGGTGCCGGCCGCGGCCGACGTCCTCCCCGGCGGGCGGGACGTCGTCCTGCGGACCTCCGACGGGCTGGCGCTGGGGGCCTGGTTCGTGTCCGGCCGCGCCCCGGACGCCGCCGCGGTGCTGGTGGCCAACGGCAACGGCGGGCACCGCGGACTGCGGGCGCCGCTGGCCCGCGCGCTGGCCGGTCGCGGGCTGGCTGTGCTGCTCTTCGACTACCGGGGCTACGGCGGCAACCCGGGCAGCCCGAGCGAGGCGGGGCTGGCCCGCGACGTGCGCGCGGCCCGCACCTTCCTGGTGGCGGAGGCCGGCGTGCCGCCCGGCCGGCTCGTCTACTACGGCGAGAGCCTGGGCGCGGCGGTGGTCGCCGAGCTGTCCGGCGAGCACCCGCCCGCGGGACTGCTCCTGCGTTCGCCGTTCACCGACCTCGCCGCCGTGGGCAGCGAGCACTACCCGTTCCTCCCGGTGCGGGCGCTGCTGCGCGACCGCTACCCGGTGGCCGAGCGCATCGCCTCGGTGCGCGCGCCGACGACGGTGGTGCTGGGCGACGCCGACTCCATCGTGCCGCCGGCGCAGAGCCGTGCGGTCGCGGACGCCGCGGCGCGGCTGCACCGGCTGGTCGAGGTCCCCGGGGCCGACCACAACGACCGGGTGCTGCTGGACGGCGACGCGCTGGTCGACGCGGTCGTGGAGCTGGCCGGCGTCAGGTAGCCGCGTCGAGGTACGCGCGGGCCAGCCGCTTCGGAGCGCGGGCCAGCCACGCCTCGGTGACCAGCTCGGGGAGCTCCTCGACCGCCATCTCGTCGAGCCGCACCAGCACGACCGGGTAGCCGGTGAAGTGCGGCGTCGTGAAGTAGACGGCCGGGTCGTCGGCGAGCAGCTCCTCCTTGGCGCCGAGGTCGGGCACCCAGGCGGCGAGCACCGGCCCGTCGGGAGCCTGGTCGCCGAGCGCCTCGAGGTCGGCGCGGCGCAGCGGCCGCTCCCAGACGAAGCCCTTGTCCCGCACCCGCCACTCGTGGCGGCCGCGCGCGTCGCTCTCGGTGACCTCGGGCAGGGTCAGTGCCACCTGCCGGACGTCGGTCCAGGTCGCCACGGGCGGCAGGGTAGTGCTCTCGGCTGCCCTGACGGGGCCCGGCCGCTGCGCCACCGAGCCGTCCGACCCCTGGCCCGCGTGGCCAAGGGCACTGGTGGTGCCGGGCGTCCCGCGCCACCGTCCGAGGCGGCGGTGGGGGAAGCGGGGCGGCAGCGTCCCGGCGCCGCCGGTGGAGCTGATCGACATGTCGTATCGGACCGGCGGTCGGCCGCTCGCGGCACTGCTTCTCGCACTGGTGACCGGAGCCCTCTGTCTGGTCGCCGTCCCGGCGGCGGCGCAGCCGTGCACCCAGGCGGACCCGATCGAGCGCCACCACTGCGAACTGGGGGGAACGGCGTCCTTCCTCGGCCCACCGCTGGGTCCCCAGTACCCCGTGGGTGCCGGCCGCGGACAGGACTATGCCGGTGGGGCGATCTACTGGTCGCCGGGCACGGGGGCGCACGAGGTGCACGGCTGGGTCCGCGACCGGTACCTGGCGCGTGGCGGGCCGACGGCTTTCCTGGGGTTCCCGGTGACCGACGAGACGCCGGTGGGCGACGGGGTGGGGGTGTTCAGCCACTTCCAGGGCGGGTCGGTCTACTCGACGCCGGGCACCGGGGCGCACGAGGTGCACGGCTGGGTGCGGGACCGGTGGAACGGATCGGGTGGAGCGCGGGGGTTCCTGGGTTATCCGGTGACCGACGAGACGCCGGTGGGCGACGGGGTGGGGGTGTTCAGCCACTTCCAGGGCGGGTCGGTCTACTCGACGCCGGGCACCGGGGCGCACGAGGTGCACGGCTGGGTGCGGGACCGGTGGAACGGATCGGGTGGAGCGCGGGGGTTCCTGGGTTATCCGGTGACCGATGAGACGCCGGTGGGCGACGGGGTGGGGGTGTTCAGTCACTTCCAGGGCGGGTCGGTCTACTCGACGCCGGCCACCGGGGCGCACGAGATCCACGGCTCCATCCGGGGGAGGTACGACTCGCTGGGTGGGCCGCGCAGCGTGCTCGGCTACCCCATCACCAGCGAGTACGACGTCGTCGCGGGACGGCAGAGCGACACCCAGGGCGGGTTCCTCCGGTGGACCGCGGCCACCGGTGCAGTGCGGGTGGCCGTCCTGGACCCCTACGAGCACGCCGGCACCTGGATCACCCGGTTCCGGTTCAGCCGCGAGTACGGCGGCCCGAACCCCGTCATCCGCCCCGAGCACGTCGACGCCATGGCGGACGCCGGTGTGCACACGATCTACCTCCAGGCCGCGGCACCGGATCCGCGCTACCCCGGCCTGATCAGCCCGGACCTGCAGGCGGCGTTCCTCACCAGGGCGCACGCGCGCGGGATGCGCGTGGTCGCCTGGTACCTGCCGACCTTCACCGACGTGGACGCCGACCTGCGACGGCTGATGGCGATGGTCGACTTCCGGGCGTCCGGGCAGGCGTTCGACGGGATCGGCGTCGACATCGAGGACCGCACGGTCACCGACGTGGCCACGCGCAACGCCCGGCTGGTCGACCTGTCCACGAGGCTGCACGCTGCCGCCCCCGGCGTGACCCTGAGCGCCATCGTGCTCCCGCCGGTGGTTCTCGACGTCATCAACCGCAACTACTGGCCGAGCTTCCCGTGGCGGCAACTCGCCCCGCTGTACCAGGTCTGGCAGCCGATGGCGTACTGGAGCAACCGCACCGACCCGGTCTACAGCGACGCGTACCGGTACACGGCGGAGAACACCACGCGGCTGCGCGGCAACCTCGGGGAGGCCTGCGCGGCGGTGTCGACGATCGGCGGCTTCGGTGCGACGGAGACGGCCGCCGACTACGCGGGCATGGCCCGCGCGGCCCGGGAGCAGGGTGCGATCGGGGTCTCGGTCTTCGACTGGACGACGACGCCGGCGGGTGCGTGGCCGGAGCTGCGCGGCTACGACGTCCGCGGTTGCTGATCCCGGTCTCTCGCGCGGGTCGACCGCCGCCGCCGTCTCAGCGGGTGGCGCGGTAGGAGCTGAACCGGCCGAACGGCCGGCGGGTCTCGGAGCCGGTCCGGGTCACCTCCGCGAAGCCGGCCCGGCGCAGCAGCGCGGGGACGTCGGCGACGGCGTGGTCGTGGATGGGTCCGCGGTGGTGCACGTGCCCGTGGCCGTGTGCGGCTGTGGGGTCCGGGGCGTCGGCGTCCACGAGGTGCAGGGTGCCGCCGGGGCGCAGCACGCGGAGCACCTCCCGCATGGCCGTCTCCTGCTCCTCGCCGGGCAGGTGGTGCAGCATGAACGAGGAGAGGACGACGTCGATGCTCGCGTCGGCGTAGGGCAGCGCGTCGGCGTACCCGCGGTCCAGCTGGACGGCGACCCGGCGGCGCTTGGCCTTGCGGTGGGCGCGGGCCAGCGCGGCGAGGTCGGGGTCCAGTCCGACGGCGGTCGCCTCCGGCTGGGCGCGCTTGGCCGCCAGCAGCAGGTTGCCCGTGCCGCAGCCGATCTCCAGGACCGTCTGGCCGGGGCGGAGGGCCGCCTGGTCCACCAGGCGCTGGTGGATCACGCCGACGTGGAGGAGCCGGGTCAGCGGGTCGTAGAGGGGGAGCAGCCACGCGTGGGACAACCCGGGGAGGAAGGCGCGCTGCCCGCCGTCCACCGGGGTCCGCGGGCCGGTGCTGCTGGTGGTGTCGGTCATGTCTCCGCTTTCTCCCGGTCCCGGGCGGGACCATCTTCGGTTCTGCTGCCACTACTCTCGGCCGCGTCATGAGCGGGGACAATGGCGGGAGCTCGGGCGGACCGGGACCATCTTCCGGTGCGCCGCCGGTCGGCCGGCTGGTCACGGGTCGCCGCGTCGACGGTGCGCCGGTGTACGGGTACGCGCGGACGGCCGGCGTCCCCCCGGTGGCGGTCGCCCGGTTCGAGGGTGGCCACCCCGGCCACTCCGAGGGCTGGCCGCACCAGGCCCATGCGCACGACTTCATCGTGCTCGGCTACGTCGAGCGGGGATCCGGCCGGCTCCGGCTGGACGGTCGCTGGTGGGCGGTGTCGGAGGGGGACCTGGTCGTCGTCGCGCCGGGGGAGGTGGTCGCGCCGGAGTGGGACGCCGACACCGCGGAGGTCGCGGTGTGGACGGCGTTCTTCCCGCCGGACGCGGTCGAGCGGCAGAGCCCCGGCACCTTCGGGTCGTGGCGGGCGCACCCGCTGCTGTTCCCCTTCGTCGGGCGGCGGGCCGGCGGCGTGCAGCGGCTCACCGTGCCGGAGGACGAGCGAGGGGCCTGGGCGCGGCACTTCGCCGACCTGGACCGTGAGCTGCGGGAGCGCCGGGAGGGCTCGGCCGAGGCGGCTCTGGCGCACCTGACCCTGCTGCTCGTCGACCTCGCCCGGCTGGCGACCGACGTCCCCGGGCACCTGCGGCTCCGGGACGAGCCGTTGCTGGCCGCGGTCTTCGACCTCATCGAGCGGCGCTTCGCCGAGCCCATCTCGCTCCGGGAGGTCGCTGACGCGGTCGGGCTGACCGCCGGGCACCTGACCACCGTGGTCGGCCGGCGCACCGGCCGGACCGTGCAGCAGTGGATCACCGAGCGACGCCTGGCCGAGGCGCGCCGCCTGCTCTCCGAGACGGAGCTGACCGTGCAGGCGGTCGCCGGGCGGGTCGGGTACGCCGACGCGGGCTACCTGACCCGGCGCTTCCGCGCCGCGCACGGCGTTCCGCCGCAGGAGTGGCGCCGGGCGGCCCGGGCCGGGTGACCCGGTGCGTTCACTCCGGCCGTCGCGGGTATGGCCGCCTTCGGCGGCTCGGACTCTGTGTGTGAGGGGGACGCAGAGCACGAGCCGCCGGCGTTTGTCCGCGCCGCCGGACCACCTGGTCTGCGGATGCTCGTGCTCTGCCCACCATGCTGGGCAGAGCACGAGCTCCCGCCACCAGACCTCGACCCCGAGCGGCTCGTTCAGCCGTCGATGCCGCCCGACCGAGCGGCGCGCGCTACGCCGCGTTGTGGAAGACGAGGCCGAGGGTGTGCCGGACGCCGGTGCGCACCGTGCTGACCCCGTGCCGCATCGGCGCGGCCGACCAGCCGCGCGCCGAGCGCACCGGCCGCTCGCGGGTGGGAAAGATTATCCCGCAGCCCTGCCGCAGCGTGGCGGCGTAGCCGCGGGACTGCGCCCGCGGCCGCTGCTCCACGGTGAGGAACTCGCCGCCGGTGTGGTCGACCCCCGGCTCGTCGAGGCCGACGACCACCTGCAGCGGGAAGACGAGGTCGCCGTAGAGGTCGCGGTGCAGCGCGTTCCAGTCGCCGGTGCCGTACCGCAGCAGGATCGGCGTCGGCCTCGCCTGCCCGGCGTCGTGGCACTGCGCCAGCCACTCGTCGAGCGTGTCCGGCCAGGGCGCCGGCCGGCCCAGCCGCGTCGCCCACTCCCGCGCGATCGGCACCAGGTGCGGGTAGAACGCCGCGCGCAGGCCGGCGACGACGTCGGGCAGCGGGTGGTCGAAGTAGCGGTACTGCCCGCTGCCGAACCGGTAGCGCGCCATGTCGATCGTCGAGCGGAACCGGTCGGCGTCGTCGTACAGCGCGGTGATCTCGCGGCACTCGTCCGGCGTGAGCAGCGGCGCGGTCTGCGCGCTGCCGGCCTCGTCGACCTCCGCGGTCAGCGTGCCCCAGTCGAGGGCGTCCACGCGGTCCCTCATGCCGCCGCCTCCAGGGTGAGCAGCGTCCGCTTGGCCTCGGCGCCGCCGACGTAACCGCCGAGGGCGCCGTCGCTGCGCACCACCCGGTGGCAGGGGACGACGACCGGCAGCGGGTTGGTCGCGCACGCCGAGCCCACCGCCCGGACGGCGCGGGGGCTGCCGGCGGCGGCGGCGAGCGTCGCGTAGCTGGCCGTCGTGCCGTAGGCGACGTCGCGAAGCCGGTCGAGGACGTCGCGGCGGAAGCCGGACGACAGCCGCAGGTCCAGCGGCAGGTCGAAGGACGTCCGGTGCCCGGCGAAGTACTCCTCGAGCTGCCGGGCGGCGGGGGCGAGCCGGGCGGGGGCGTGCAGCACCCGCGGGCTGATCCGGTCGGCGAGGGACTGCAGGACGGTGTCGTGGTCCTCGGCCGCGTAGGCGAGGCGGACCAGCCCCTGCTCGGTGGCGGCCAGCAGCAGCGGGCCGACCGGGGAGGCGACGGTGGTGAAGGCGACGTCGAGCAGGCCCGCCTCGTCGGCGGCCAGGGCCAGCCGCGCGGCCAGCCGGTTGAGGTCAGGAGTCATCGGTCGGCTCTCGGTAGGTGCGGCGCAGCGCCGCGATGCCGTCGGCGGCCGCGCGGCGCGCAGCCTCGGGGGTGCCGCCGACGAGGGCGGCGATCTCGGCGTAGGGCAGGCCGGCCAGGTGGTGGTAGGCGACGGTCTGCCGCTGCTTCTCCGGCAGCGCGGCGAGCGCCGCCCACAGCTCGCCGTCCGCGGCGCCGGGGAGCCCCAGCGCGCTCGGCACCTCGGGCAGGTCGGCGACGGGGACGGCGCGGCGCGCGGCGGCCCGCAGCTGGTCGACGGCCTTGCGGCGGGCGATGGTCATCAGCCAGGCCTCGACGTTGCTGCCCGGCGGCAGCTCCGGATAGGCGCGCAGCGCGGCGAGGAACGTCTCCGACCAGGCGTCGTCGGCGGCGTCCGGGCCGACGACGGCGCGGCAGATCCGCAGCACCGCCGGCCCGTGCCGCCGCACGACCGTGTCGAACGGTTCCAGCCGCACGTCAGAACAGCCGGCTGTCGCGCTGCTCCAGGTCGAGCAGGAACCGCTTGCGCGGCAGCCCGCCGCCGAAGCCGACCAGGGTGCCGTCGGCGCCGATCACCCGGTGGCAGGGGACGACGATCGCCAGCGGGTTGCGGCCGTTGGCGGCGCCGACCGCCTGCGCGCCGCCCGGCTCGCCGACAGCCTTCGCCACGAACCCGTAGGAGCGGGTCTCGCCGTAGGGGATGCGGGTCAGCTGCTCCCACACGGCCAGCTCGAACGGGCTGCCGAGCGGCCGCAGCGGCAGGTCGAACGCCGTCCGCCCGCCGGCGAAGTACTCGCCCAACTGCCGGACGACGTCGGCGAACCCCTCGTCGGTGCGCTCGCCCAGCTCGGCGTCCACGAAGAGCCCGGGCGGCGACATGGCCAGCCGGACCAGGTCCCCGCCCTCCCGGACCACCGTCAGCGGACCGATCGGCGAGGGCACGACAGTGTGCGTCCTGCTCATCGTCAACGTCTCCATACCGGGTAGACGCCCTGGACCTCGCGATTGTGAGGTCGGGGGACGACATCTCCTGCCACGGTGGGCGCATGTGCGCGGCCGCTCAGCGGGCAGCATCCGGACCGGCGGACCCACCACGGACGGCGAGGGGCGCTGGGCGGTGGACGGCCCGTCCGCGCACACACTCCGTGACCGCCGGGTGGCCGAGCCCGACGGTGCCTGTCGCCCGACCGGGTGGCGTTCGCGTGGCGTCGTCCACAGACCTCCGATCGGCGCCCCGCGGACGCTCCAGTTCTCTTACAGTCCGTCGTCCTGACCAGGTGAGACGACGGGGGTGCCGTGCCGGCTGCGACCAGTGCGCTGGAGGTCGTCGACGGCGAGGTGCGGGAGCTGATCCGCCGTCGTGGGCTGGACCCGTTCAGCGACCCCGCGCCCGTGCGGCTGCTGGTGCGCGACGTTGTCGCGGACTACTCGGAGCGGTCGCTGTCCTCGGCGCTGCCGCCGATCGGGGACGCGGAGTCGGTGGTCCGGGACGTGCTGGACCGGGTGGCCGGGTTCGGTCCGTTGCAGCGCTACCTCGACGACCCCGAGGTCGAGGAGATATGGGTCAACGAGCTAACCTCCCTAAACCCGCAGGTCGGAGGCCTAATGCTGGTCATCGGTCCGCACTGAGTCCGCAGCATCGCCGAGAACCAGCTCCGTCAGGCCGGCCGCGCCCGCCCGGGTCCGGTCCTCCGCGGACGGCCACAGGTGGGAGTAGGTGTCCAGAGTCGTCGACGGTGACCGGTGACCCAGCGCCCGCTGCACGGTCACCACGTCGCAGCCGGCGGCGATCAGGCCGGAGGCGTAGAAGTGCCGCAGCCCGTGCAGGTGCAGGCCCGGCGTGCCGGCAGCCCGGACGGTGGACTGCCACCACGAGTTGACGGTGCTGGGCGGAAGGGGACGTCCGTCGGCGGTGTGGAAGAGCCAGCCCTCCGTCGCGGTCCCGATGCGCTCGACATGTCGGGCGAGCATCTCGACCAGCCGGTCGGGCAGATAGATCATCCGCTCCGATCCGTACTTGGGCTGTCGCAGTTCGGCGGGGCCACCCCGCCGACGCTGCACCTGCCGGCGCACGTGCAGCCGCCTCCGGAGGAAGTCGACGTCCTCCCGATTGAGCCCGGAGGCCTCGCCCAAGCGCAGGCCGGCGAAGGCGCACACGCCCAGGTAGGCCTGCATGTTGGGACGCGAGCGGTCGACCAGTGCTCGTATCTGGTCCGGTGTCGGGACCTCCATCGCGTGCTTTGCCCGTCGTCGAGCAGGCAGCCGGAGGCCGGCGGAGGGGTCAACGGCGATGACCCGATCCCGCACGGCGGACTTGAGGACCGCCCGGACGGCGTTCACCCGGGTGGCCACGGTGTTGGGCGCGTAGCCGGCGGCCACCATCGCTTTCACCCAAGTCTCGAGGTGCGAGGCCCGCAGCGACGCGATAGGGATCGACCCGAAGGTGACCTTGCGCCGAGCCAGGTCCATCGACACCTCGGTCATGGGCGCCCACACCTGCCGCTCCGCCCAGGCTCGGAAGTACGCGTCGAACGTCGTCCGGCCGGCTTGCGGATCCACGTAGCTGCCGGTGACCACCGAGGCCGTCACTTCGTCGAGCCACCGCTGGGCGTCGGCCTTTCGCTTGAAGTGGCGAGCGTGCTCCTTGCCGTTTTCGTCCCGGTACCGAGGCCGATACGTTCCATCAGGCCTCTTCGCGATCGACGCCACCGCGCATCGCCTCCCTCCGTCATCAGCTCCGGGGCCCGGCCGCTGCAGTGTGCGAGTCTCCACCGACTGAAAGGCCATCAGCCCAACTGGTTGCCCTCTGTTGAGCACAGACCGGCTGATCAGGGGTGGCCTCGGCTGACGTGGTTTGCGTGTGCGTCGATCCAGGCTCGTAGGTCGGCGCGGCGGTAGAGGACGCGCCGACCGAGTCGGAAGCTGTTCCGGCCGGTTCCGAGGTGTCGCCAGTACCGGAGGGTGGCGACGGGCGCGCGGAGCACGTCCGCGGCCTCGGTGATGGTGAGCGACTCGGGCTCGTGGTCGGCGGTGGGGTCGGGCATGGCTGGCTCCCGGGGGTCGTCGGCGATGGGCGGTGCCTTCACCACAGAAGGCGCTATTTCCGGCCCGGTGGTGACACTTCGCAGCCAGCCTTATCCGACTGACCCGGGTCATCCCCGCGGCTAGAATTCCCGAGCGCGATCCGTGCCGGTCGGGCCCCCGATCGGCCCCTGCCTCGGGAGATCCCATGCGCCACCGCACCCATCACCACCGGACCGTGGCCGCCGCAGCGGCCCTCGTGCTGTTGGGCACCGGCGCCGGGAGCGCCGAAGACGTGCCCGCCGCTGCGAAGCCGACCGCGCCGGAGTGGTCGCTGTGACCGCGGCGGACGTGCCTCCCGGGAAGGTGCTGGAGCACCTCCAGGTGTTCCAGGCCATCGCCAACGCCAACAACGGCAACCGGGCCTCGGGCACGTCCGGCTACCGGGGCAGCGTCGACTACGTGGTCGGCAGGCTGAGGGCCGCCGGCTACGCCCCGCGGGTCCAGAAATTCTCCTTCCCATTCTTCCAGGAGGTCAGCCCGGCCACGGTCAGCGCGGGCGGCAGGCCGCTAGCCGCCGAGGACGTCGCGGTCATGACCTATTCCGGCTCCGGGACCGTGACGGCACCGGTGCAGGCGGTGGGAACGACCGGCGAGAAGGCCGCGAGCACCAGCGGGTGCGAGGCCGGGGACTTCGCCGACTTCGTGCCGGGGAACATCGCACTGCTCCAGCGGGGCACGTGCGCCTTCAGGGTGAAGGCCGCCAACGCGGCGGCCGCCGGGGCGTCCGCGGTGCTGATCTTCAACACGGGACTGCCCGGGGCGGAGGGGGCGGTCGCCGGCACCCTGGGCGAACCGGGGGTGACGACCGTCCCCGTGGTCGGCCTGAGCTACGCCGCCGGGGTCGCCCTGCTGGGCGGGGGCGAGGTGACGGTCAGCACGCAGACCGTCTCCGAGAGCCGGGAGACCTTCAACGTCCTCGCCGAGACCCGCTCGGGTGACCCGGCGCGCACGGTCATGGTCGGCGCGCACCTGGACAGCGTCCCGCAGGGCCCAGGGATCAACGACAACGCCTCCGGCTCCGCGGGGATCCTAGCCATCGCCGAGGTGCTCGCGGGCACGGAGACCGCCAACGCCGTGCGCTTCGCCTGGTGGGGCGCGGAGGAGTTCGGCCTGCTCGGGTCCCGCCACTACGTCGCCGACCTCAAGACCAACGATCCCGCGACGCTCGCGAACGTCGCGCTGTACCTGAACTTCGACATGATCGGCTCCCCGAACCACGGCCGCTTCGTCTACGACGGCGACGCCTCGGCGTTCGGCCCGGACGACGGCTCGGTGCCCGCCCCGGCCGGCTCGGCCGTGATAGAGGCGGCCTTCCACGAGCACTTCGGCTCCCTGGGCCTGGCCTCGGGCGAGACCGAGTTCAGCGGCCGCAGCGACTACGGGCCGTTCATCGCCGAGGGCATTGCCTCCGGCGGGCTCTTCACCGGCGCCGAGGGGATCAAGACCGTGGAACAGGCCGCGCTGTTCGGCGGCCGGGCCGGCATCGGCTACGACTTCTGCTACCACGCGTCGTGCGACGACCTCAGCAACATCGACCACCGGACGCTGGACGAGATGACCGGCGCGGCCTCCGCCGTGACCCTGCGCTTCGCCAACTCCCCCCTGGACCTCGAGGAGGAGGGCCGGCGGCTACTCGCCGACGTGGCGCCCGTACCCGCCGCGACTGCCGACCAGGGACACGGCCCGAGCAACGCCGCCGAGACGAGACAGCCGCGCTGAGGCGGCCACGCTGAGGCCGATGCGCCGGCCCCACCGCGGGGCCGAGGCCCGCAGAAGGATCCAACGGTTACGAGCAGGGCGGGCGGGACCGCGTCTGCCTCAGGGGGTTACCCGCAGACCCCGCAACCTCCACGGTGAGGTCTCTGTAGGTGACAAGATCGGACACGCCTACGACCCTGGGTGGAGAAGACGATCTGTGAGAGGACTTCCCTCCTAACAAGGTCCTGCGCCGTCTCCTGTCATCTGACCGCCGTCGGCGTGTCCCAGACCTGCCAGTCTCCGGCTACTGGGTATGGCTCACTGTCTCCTGTCGTTCTCCTGTAGTGGCGCCCCAGGGGCGTCACCTGGCAGCGATGGAGCCTCTTCGTCTCCCGACGCCCGGGGCGGCGCCCCCACTGGCGAGGGACGGCCCGAGGCGCTCGGTGTCGGGGCGTGCAACGGCCGGGACCGGGCCGGTTGGCCACGGACTCGTCGATGCCCGCTGGTCGGCGTCGATCGGGCGCCGCGTGCGCCAGGCCTCACGTTCCTGGCTGAGCCGGTCGGGCGGCTGGGCGAGGAGGGCCGGCTCGGCGGTGAGGGTCGTGATGCGCGCCCGGGCGTCGGTCAGCTCCTGGCGGGTGGTGGCGATGTCGCGCTGGAGGTCGGCGAGTCGGCCGGCCGGATCGGGGATCCAGGCCACGGGCCCGAACGTGTCGAGCCGCTCATCGCGGCGGCGGCCGGCCTCGGCCAGGGCGCGTCGGGCCTGCTCTGCCGCGTCTTGGGCGGCGTCGGCGGCCGCGCACAGAGCGACGTGTTCGGGGTGAGCGTGGTCGCCGGCCTGGCGTGCGGAGCTGTTGAGCGACCTCCACAGGGCGGGGCGGTCGTCGAACCAGTCGGCAACCTGCGCGAGGTCCTTCGGGTCGGTGGGCAGGGAGGGCAGGTGCGGGCGCCAGCGGTCGGCCCAGTCGGTGAGCTGCTCGCCGGCGCGCGCCACCGCGCCGCGCCGGAGCCCGAGTCGGCCCGGGCCGTCGCGCACCACCCGCGCGGCCTGGCGGGCGGCGTCGCGTTCGCCGTCCCAGAGGGCGAGCAGCGTGTCGCGGATGCGGTCGGGTACTGGATCATCTTGGCCAGGAGTGCTACGCATTCGGCGATGTCACGATTAGAGCGGGCCAGCGATTGTTTTTACACACCGGGGGAGATCCACGCGCGAACACGCGCCGCGATGTCTATTGGGGGCGATCAGGGGCAGTTTGGAAGGTTGCCGGGGATTCGGTGCACGTCGTAAACGACAGGGGAGTGCTGCAGGCCCGTTACGCCTATGAGAATCCCCAATAGGAGAAGCCGATGCGAGCTGATCAACAGCCACTGGTGGCGAGTCTCAGGTGGCTGCAGAGCGTCGTAAATGGTGTGTCCCCGGTCAATCAGCGGCGGGCGGCACATCTAATCGTTTACGACTTTCCGGTGCTCGGCGCCGAGCTCGATGACGATCATCGAGAGCGCGTCAGGCAGCTCGTCGAGGATTACTTGCTCGACCCGCAACTCGACGGCCTGGTCTTGGATATCGTGGGAAGGGCGAGCCAAACCGGAGGAGAGGCGCTCAATGAATCCTTGGGGTATGTGCGTGCACAGTCCGTCCGAGCTCAGCTGGTGGACTTAGGTGTGTCTTCGCTTCGCCTTCCCGATGGGCGCTCTGAGGGCGATCGCTTACCCCTTCAGCCTGCGCCGGGGCAAGAAGAGCCGCTGAATCGGAGTGTTGAGATTGTCTTCGATTGGAAACAGCCATTGGCGGAGCCTCCGCGTATATCCACCGGCCCTCAAGTGACGGCGGCTTGGAAGATCGACCTAGTAGCGAGCGCAGGCGGCGGGGGGGGATGTCTTCAAAATCCCAATTGGAGCGCAGGTTCAGGCAGGAACCCTCACGAAACGCACAACCGGTCAGCGTCGGTCCATTCAGCTTTACATCGCCGGGGTGGACCTGGGCGTTAGTATCCCCTTCTCTACTACTGGAAGTGTGGGTATGGAGCTCTTTGATGACGGCGAATTCGATCTACCCTCATGGTTGACTTCGACTGGTTCTCCGGCGCGCCAGTTACCCTTACGACAGGAACGATTGCCTCCCCTGTGGGAGGTTTCGACGCCTCTGCTCTAACGCTGTACTGGATGTGGGGATTTGTACGCACCCGCATGGCCAGCATCCCCTTCGGCGGTGCCGCCGTTGGTGGGAGCATGATGGCTGGCCTTATGGTTGTCGGTCCACCATGACCGTTGCGGACCTTGACGATCATCGACATTCACTCGTCAGTGATGCTATTGGCCGACGCCTGCCGCATTAAGTCGCTAACGGCGAACGATTTGGGCCGATTCCGGTCCGCCGCGTTCATGTGAGCCCTCAGGCTGCCCGCCGCCCCCGCTGGGTGGTTCCGGTTGACGCGATGCTCACCCTGTCCGCCGACGGAGCTCACGATCCGGGTCCGCCGTCCCCAGCGGCGCCGACGACCACCACCCTTGCCACTCCGTCACCCGTAGTGCTCCCGTTCAGGCACCAATCGGGTGATCACCGACCCGGCCCGCCCGGGTGCACGCGCGTCCGCGCGCCATGACAGCAGGCGGAGGGACCGAGGGCTCTGGGCCGGCTCCGGCCGGCTGCCTACTGTCCGCCCCAGCGGAGCCGCCAGGGGGACCGGAGGTGGGGGCCCGTGGTGATGACGACGACGGCGCGACTCGTCCCGCTGGACGCCGCCGGCCGGCCCATGGGCGGGGTGGCGGTCGGCTCCGACCGGGTCCTCGTGGGCCGGGACCCGCACTGCGACCTCGTGCTCCACGACCGCGACGTGAGCCGCCGACACGCCCAGGTGGTCAGGTCCGGTCGCGGGTGGACGGTGCACGACCTGGACTCCACGAACGGCACCGTGCTGCGCGGCGTCCGGCTGTCCGCGCCTGCCGATCTCCACGACGGCGACGTCATGACCTTCGGGTCCACCAACGTCCGCTGGGAGGACCCGTCGCCCGGCCGGCCTACGGAGGGGACCGGCCCACTGGCAGGAGGAGCACCCATGGCAGGACCACACCTGGCCCCACCGAACCTGGTCATCGGGACCATCAGGGGCCACGACGTGAACGTTGTGGAGGGCGTGCAGTACATCCAGCACGTCCAGCAGGTGCTCGACCAGCGACGAAGTTTCCTGCGTGACGTCGCGGCAACGCGGACGTGGGCCCGCTGGCTCGCGTGGCCGGGCCTGCTCCTCTTCGTGTCGGGCTTCACGGCGGTGTTCACCAGCGGCCTGCGGTTTCTCGAGGCCGTATTCAGCGCCGTGTCGTCGGGCGGCCGGCCGGACCCCGCCGCGGTCGACGTCTTCAGCCGCGAGGTGGCCGGCGTGCCCGTCCTCGTCCTCGGTTTCGGCAGTGTCTTCGTCGGGATCCTGCTGCTCCTCCTGGGCCTGGTCCTGCACGTGGTGGCGACCGCCCGGCTGTCCCGAATCGAGCAGCGACTGCCCGTGCCACGCATCGGCGCGGGGAACTACTGATGAGGAGGGCCTGTGGTCACGATCCACAACCTGCACGGTGTCAATGTCACCGTCGTCGAGGGCGTCCAGTACATCGGGCCGCAGGTGCACCAGCACGTCCACGTCCCGGCGCTCCGCCAGGCCGCGCACGACCTCGAACTCGCGCTCGGGCGAACCTCCCTGCCGCCATCTACGAGGGCGGCGGTCGACGAGGTCGTACAGGACATCGGCACGGAGGTGCAGCGCGCCGACCCCGACCGGCCCCGAGTCGCCGGCAAGGTGCAGCGACTCACCGAACTGCTGACGTCCGCGGGCGCGCTGACGACAGCAGCGGGCGGTCTCGTGCAGCCCTTGCAGACCTTCGCGACCTGGCTCGGGCAGACCGTCGGCCCGCTGCTCTGAGAGTGGCTCAGAAGGCGTAGCGGATGCGCAGCCACTGGGCGTGGTGGGCGATGAGCTCCTGCAGCCGCTCGACGCCGGCCCGCTTGACGTCGTTGCGGTACCGCACGTTCCACTGGCCGTTCTGGCTGCGCTTGGGCTGCTGCAGGTCCGGCCGCCAGAGCAGGTCCTCGGCCTTGGGGTGCCAGCCGAGGTTGACCTCGTGGGAGACGCCCTGGCCGTGGTTCCGGTCCGCAGCTGGTCCGCAATAGGTCCGATAGGTCCCCTTCAGTATCAATGACCATCGACGCCGTCTTCGCAGGTCAGTGGCACGAATCGATGAGAACCAGCGGCGGTCGACAACCAAAAAGTAGATCTGGCTCATCGCCATGCCACCTCAACCGTCTCCGGTCGAAAGGTGCGAGCCCCCCTGCCAGGAGGGTGCAGCGTGATGCCCATCAGCGCATCGATCACGGCACGCCTGCGGTCGAGGTCGAGGCCGTCCCAGACGCTCTGAACATCGCCGGCTGTGACGAGGTCACCGAGAGCGGACACCCGGCCGGCGTCCGCCAACTGTTCCTCGACCGCCAGCAGCGCCTTGCGGGCCCGGTCAGTGCCCCTGGCCAACTGGACACCTGTGATGACCCCATCGGCGAAGAGGTCGGCCAACTCGCCCAGCCTTGCTCGCAGCGCCGCTGCCTCCTCGCGCAGGGCTCCCAGGTCAGGACCGTCGTCAACGAGCAGCAGGTCGGCCGCGTCAGGCTGAGATAGCCGGGAGATCACCAGCGCTGCCACGAAGTCGTCGATAGGTTGTGCCGCCCGGGACAGTTGTCCGCGGTTCTGCCCGCAGCGGTATGTCCGCTGACCGTGCTGCGTGCGTCAGGTGATGACCGGGGCGCCGCAGGAGCAAAGCGCCAGACCCGCGAGGAGGTAGCGACGGGCGTTGGTCCGGGTCGTCCGCCGTGACGGATCGTTGAGCAGGGCCACGGCGGCCCGGTAGGTGTGCTCCGGGACGATGGCCGGCCACGTGCCGGCGGCTACCTCCTCCCCGAGATGGACGACGAGGCCGGCGTAGCGGGGGTTGCGGAGGACATAGCGCACCGCGTCAGGCCGCCAGGGCTGCCCTAGCGCGGTGGTGAAGCCCGCGCCGTTCCACTGTCCGGCGATTCCCCGGAGGCTCGCCCCGCCGAGCAGCATGGCGTAGCCGTCGCGAATGAACCGCGCCTCTGCCTGGCGTACCTCCATGCCGGATCGCTCGTAGCCGACCGCTCGACGCCCGCCGGCTCGAGGTCGGCCCAGCTGGGCGCGCTGCAGGTTGGCCCGCTTCTGCCGAGCCGACTTTCGCTCGATCTCCCCGCGGGCGACAACACCCTTGATGCGAGCGAACAGCCGACCGTTGTCGGTGGACAGGTCCGCGTCTCCCCCGACTGTAGCGAGCGCGATTCGGTGCCGGTCGGCAAGGTCAATGAAGTGCTCAAGTTCGACGGGCCGCCGGTGCAGTCGGTCGAGGTCCCAGGCGACGACAGCCTGGATGTGGCCGGCGGCGACGTCGGCGAGCAGCCGGGCGTAGGCGGGTCGCGTTCTGCCGCTTGCCGCCGAGGTGTCATTGTCGACGTACTCGACAGGCTTCCAGCCGCGGTTAGCGCAAAGCATCAGGCAGTCCTCGCGCTGGCGCGCCACGGCGAGGCCCGACCCGTCGCGGTCGAGCGACTGGCGGAGATAAACCGCAGCCTGCACATGTGCAACAGTAACGCTTATGGGAGCAGAAGGCACCTCTAGTACACAGGTCGCGGCTGACCGATCAGTATTCGGCTCAGAAAGGTCCCTGCCATGCCGATGCTCTCCTAGAGAACCGCAGGAGCGAGTACCCCCGGGAGAACCAGTTGCGCCGCAGCGTCCTGTCCACATCCGTCGCTTGCCTACTTGCCCTCACCGCGTGTGACGAGGGGCATGAAGCAGCGCCCGGTTCCCAAGGTCCCGTAGCCGACGGCGCACCGCCCACGGCACTGAGCGCCGAGAGCACCTACTCCACCGTGGAGGACCTCGCGGCGGCCCTCACCGGAGTCGGCGTCCCTTGCAATATGAACACCAACAGCCCGCCCGTTGGCGGGTGCGACGTCAAGGGTGGTCACCTCACCTTCTACGTCGAGTCGCGGGCCGCCTCCAAGCGGCGCCTTGCTGTTCACCGCAGCAATCCGGTTGGCTGTGGCTCCGCGACTGTCCCTGGACTCTCCGCCGACGGTCGAGTGCTGTCGGGAATCGGTTGGATGTTGATGGACACCCAAGGCTCCGCGGCGATAGCGGCGGTCGAGTCGGCGACGGGCCGGCCATCGGAAGCCATCTGCCCCTGAGGTCCCAGCCGCGGTTCCCTGACTCCCTGGATGGCTGTCCTGCGGGTAGGTGCAGGTCAGATGGAAGACTGCGGCTACTACACAGATCGTCGCTTCGGCCCCGCCGCCGCCCCTGGACTGGGCCGTCAGTCCGACAGGATCCGGGTCGCCTTTTCGACCGCCTGGCTGGTGAGGTCGTCGAAGTGCTCCCGCTGCCGGTCAAGCTCCGGATCGCCCTCGGCCAGGTCGGGCCCATCGGTCAGCACCAATGCGTCCCCGATCCGGACGGTACGCACGTCCCGCAGAATTGTCGGCCCCTCGTCCTGGTCGAACTGGAGCACATGGGCGATCCCCTCGTCCCCCAGCGGCGGTGCGTCCCGCTCGGTGATGGTGACCGTGGCCGTGCTCCCGTCAAGCATCTCCTGCTCGAAGGAGCCGCACTCCGAGGGAATCGAAGCCAACATCGCCAGCCGTTCGCGCGCCACGTCCGGTGACTCCCAGAGGGAGACGGACACGCCGAATCTCGGAACGGGCGGATCCCCCTCGGCGTAGTGGCTCTGCGCCTCGCCGAGCCGGGCAGGGTCCTCCCCGCCGGTGACGACCCCCGTTTGAGGACAACCCTCGAAGTGCCGCTCGTCGAGCGGCACCACGCCGAGGTCGACCCACCCCTCCCCCAGGTCATCGGTGGTCAGGAGGGCCTCCTCCACCTCCGCCGGCGTGCCGGGCAGCGCGTCGGGGAGGGAGGAGTTCGGGACGCCAGCAGGCACCGGGTCCCCACCACAGGCGACCAGGAGGGCAGCGATGCCCATGGGAAACAGCAACCGGCCGAACCACCGCGGCTGCCGACGGCGGGTGATCCGTCCCCGATCTGCCACATCCCCTCCTTGTTCAATGCACGCTGCCCGGTGCGCGGCGTGGTGTCCATGCATCAGGGCGCGGAACTCTCACAAGATCGCAGGGAGGGGCGCCCGGCCGACCCGGCACGGAAGGCGACCGCCGTAGACCTCAGGCGAGGGACGCGGCAGTCGGAACACAATCGAACTACCCATGTTCTTGAGGAGGCCCCCTCTCGACGAGGTGGGGCCAAGGATCCGACGAGTTACGGCCGCGGTGCACGAGACGCGGGGGACGAACACGGTCCACTGCCTGACGAAGTCGAGCACAGCCCGGTGGAAGGCTTCTCGGTGGCCCGGATGCTGCCGGATTTCCAGAGGAGCGAGCGATGTCGTCGAAGATCGTCCACGGGACCACAGGCCGAAGGGCCATGCGTCCGGACGGGTCCACGAGCGATGAGCCGGCTATGTCACCCGGGGGCCCCACGGTGGGCGACGACGGGCGGTACGAGTTCAAGTCCGTGCAAGCAATCCGCGGCACCGGAGCCAAGACGATCGCGAAGTGGCAGAAGGCCGGCTGGGAGCTCGACACCAAACGCCCGGGGGCATTGCGGACCGAGATGACCTTCCGGCGCGTGAAGCCGTCGAATCCTTGGCAGCAACTTGCGGCGTTCATCGCCAGGAAGTGGCCCGCCTTCGGTCACCTGAAGCCGACGACGCAGCAGCTCTCTTTGGCAGTGTCGGGCGGCTTGGTAGTGCTCACGGTGATTGTGGGCTTCGTTGTGGCAAACCAGGGCGATGGCGACACCTCCGAGCCGACCGCGTCACCCACCCAGGCCGCAGGCGTGGCGAGCGAAGGGCCCCTCGAGGCGCCGAGCCAGGCACCGGAACCGGTGGAAACTGAGCCCGAAGCAGGAACGTATACCTACCAGTCGCGCGACCCGGCCACCGAGCAGACCGACGCCGACTCCCAGGAGTCCGATGACACGGGCGTCCTGACGGTCGAGAACAACCCGGAACTGGCTGCCCTCTTGAGCGGCCCTGCCACCGGTGACAACGTGAACGCCTTTTCCCAGAAGTACCGCGTCCAGGTCGTCGAGTTCGATGGCTTCGTGGCAGACGTTTACATCAATCCGCGGGAGCACAACGGCGAGTCGACGATCAACGTTATGGCCGGTGATGCAGGTGACTCCACGCACAACGGGCCAGTGTTCCAACTCGGTTGGTATGGCCACGAGAGCCCCCTCGAGGACTTCTCCGAGGGAGATAACGTTCGCGTGACGGCACTGGTCGGCGCGGTCTACGGATTTGAACCGCATCAGTTCTTCCTGGTGGAGGGCGAAGGGGTTGCCAGCCTCACACGAAGGTAGGCCGGCGAATAACGCCGGATAGCCTGCGGTCAGCAGCGGTGCGCTATAGAGCGTCCGCCAGTAGGCGCGATTTTGGTCGCGCACGGCGTGTCTGAAGTGGGGGCAGGCGTAGCCCTTGTCGGCGAGCAGCAGCCCCGGCCGGGCGGTGAGCAGATAGGCGTCGTGGTCGAGCACGGCCATGAGCACCTGGCGTTCGTCGAGCTTGGGGTGCGCCAGCGCCCAGGTGATCGGCAGCCCGGCCGGGGTGCAGACCAGGTGCAGCCGCAGCCCCCAGAAGTAGCGGGAGTGCGAGGCGCAGTAGCCGTAGCCGGCGGCGCCGGCCAGGTCCGAGCGCCGGGCGGCGGGGCGGGAGCGGGCGCACTCAAGCGGGGTGGAGTCGACCAGCCAGACCGGATCGGTCCACAGGTCGGTGGCGGCGGCCAGGTCCCGGATGACCCGCTTGAGCACCGGCAGGACACCGCGCAGCCGCTTGTTGTAGCCGGACTGGCCGGGCAGGTAGGGAAACGCGCCGGGCAACGCCTCGGGCACCAGCCGCAGCCAGCGCGCCTCGGAGTGCACGCCGAGCAGCACCTGGGCCACGGCCAGCGTGAGCAGCTCGGAGTCGGTCAGCCGCGGGTGGCGTCCGGCGCGCACGCGACCACGCAGATAGTCATCGATAGGTCGGTCGTCACAACCCGAACCTGAGCACCCTCCGTCCCGAACTACAGGCCTGTGACTCTCGGCCGTTAGGACTTACTCGTCTAGGACTGCCCCCAGGGCTGGAGCTCCTAAAAGATCGTTTCTGAATGACCTCGGCGCGCCTGCTTCGAGCTTCGGCGGGTGGTGGCGACCCT